>CAZCLS010000200.1:0-7339 GCA_964499565.1 uncultured bacterium | reverse complement strand
AGACAGTACGCCTGGGCAAGATGAACCTTGCCGTTCACGGATTGGCCGGTGACATCCGACAGGGGAATGCCTATTATGAAGACCTGCACGGCTCTACCGGCAGGTTTGATTTCGTGATGGCTAATCCGCCTTTCAATGTTGACCGGGTGGATAAAGACCGGCTAAAGGACGACCCCCGGTTTCCCTTCGGCTTACCTCGTACCGACAATGCCAATTATATATGGATTCAGCTGTTCTACAGCGCGCTATCGGATAGTGGCCGTGCTGGATTCGTCATGGCAAATTCCGCATCCGATGCCCGTGGCTCCGAACTGGACATCCGGAGGGAGCTTATCGAAGCCCGGGCTGTGGATGTAATGGTGGCAGTCGGCTCAAACTTTTTCTATACCGTTACACTGCCCTGCACCCTCTGGTTCTTCGACCGGGGTAAACGCAAGGCCGAGAGGGCTGACCAGGTACTCTTTATCGATGCACGTCATCTTTACCGGCAGATAGACCGTGCCCACCGTGATTGGACACCGGAGCAGATTGAGTTCCTGGCCAATATCACCCGGCTATACAGGGGGGAGGAACCGGAAAACCTGCATGACAGCGCTGAATTAATGGATGAACACTTCCCCGATGGTGAATATGTCGATGTACCTGGCATGTGCAAGGTGGCGACGATAGATGAAATCGAAGCCCAGGGCTGGAGTCTCAATCCTGGGCGTTATGTCGGTGTGGCGGCCAGGGAAGAAGAGGACTTCGACTTCAAAGAACGGCTGGAAGAACAGAACGAAGAACTGGAAATCCTGAATGCCGAGGCCCGGGAACTGGAAGAGCGGATTGCAGAGAATGTGGCTATGCTGCTGGAGGCGGAGTGATGGCTAAACATGTTCACAAAATGCACGAACTTTGCGAAATCACATCAAGTAAAAGAATATTCGCAGCCGACTACAAAACAGAAGGTGTACCTTTTTATAGAGGTAAAGAGATAAATGAGAAATTCCGAGGAAATTTATATGTCTCGACAGAGCTTTTTATAGATCGAGACAAGTTCGAGCAAATCCGCACCAAATTCGGTGCCCCCATAGCCGGTGATCTTCTTCTCACCTCTGTGGGCACTCTCGGATCACCTTATGTAATCAAGGAGAAAGAAGAGTTCTACTTTAAAGATGGTAATTTGACCTGGTTCAGAAATTTTAAAAACCTTTATAGCCAGTTTCTTTATTACTGGCTTCAATCACCACAGGGGAAAGCAGAACTGAAGAAGTGCACTATTGGATCATCACAATCAGCCTACACGATTATCTTGTTAAAAGAAATGGAGATATACGTCCCCCCCCTTCCCACCCAACGCAAAATAGCCACCATACTCTCGGCCTACGATGACCTGATCGAGAACAACCTGCGGCGAATTAAGATTCTGGAGGAGATGGCGCAGAATCTGTACCGGGAGTGGTTCGTCAAATTCCGCTTCCCCGGCTACCAGCATGTCCGCTTTGTCGATTCACCGTTAGACAGGATTCCGGAGGGGTGGGAGGTGAAGCAGCTTGGTGATATTGCGGTAACCATAACTAAGGGAACAACACCAACAACGCTTGGGGGAAAATTCACAACCGATGGAGTAAACTTCTTCAAGGTTGAGTCAATTGATCAAGAAGGAGGAATTGTAGAAAGTAAGTTGGCGAAAATTGACGCCGATACACATGAATTGCTGAAGAGATCACAACTCCAAACAGGAGATATTCTTTTCTCAATAGCCGGAGCTATAGGTAGGACAACAATAATTTCAAAAAGAATACTACCTGCAAACACCAATCAAGCACTTGCCATAATACGGATCCCAGAAGAAAATCATAAAAATTATATTTATTATTGTGTCCGAGCCGATGAATTTCAACATTTCAGTTTGGGGCGGGTAGTCCAAACCGCGCAGGCTAATGTTAGTCTTGGAATTCTTAAATCCGCACCTATTGTAATTCCAACTAAATTTCTACTTAATAAATTTTCGAGTATAGCTTCATCATTAATGCAAATACAAGAAAATCTTAGATTGAGAATCACCATCCTTCGTCGCACCCGCGACCTGCTACTACCCCGGCTGATTTCAGGCGAAGTCGATGTATCGGAACTGGACATAACAATTCCCGAGGAGGACAAAGCATGAAAGCAAGGGAGACGAAATTTCTGGATTTTATCAAGAAATCACCTCAGTTTATCATTCCCATATACCAGCGGACTTATTCCTGGACAGAACGAGAATGCAAGCAATTATGGGATGATATTATTCGAACCGGCAGCAATGACGACATTACAGCCCATTTTGTCGGTTCAATAGTTTACATTGAAAAAGGATTGTACCAGATAACAAGCCAGTCGCCTCTGCTGGTTATCGATGGACAGCAGCGCCTGACCACGATGGCATTGCTGATTGCGGCATTAGCAAAAGCACTGGAAAAACTCCCTGAAGAAAATAGAGAGCCATTTGACGGATTTTCACCACGCAAGCTGCGCAATTATTACCTTGTCAATCCGGAAGAAGAAGGTGAGCGTCACTACAAACTAATACTATCCCAAACCGACAGAGACTCGCTCATTGCTGTTGTTACTGGAAACGAACAACCAAAAGAATATTCTTTCCGAATCGCTGAGAACTATGAACTCTTCGAAACATGGATTGCTGGTTGTAATGGCGACCTGAATGCATTGTGCAAGGGAATTGCCAAGCTAGTAGTGGTGGACATCGCCTTAAGCCGGGATCAGGATAATCCGCAGTTGATCTTTGAAAGCATGAACTCCACTGGTCGTGAATTGACCCAGGCCGATTTAATCCGCAACTTTATTTTGATGGGGCTAGAACCAGCACTGCAGACTAAGTTATACGAGAAATACTGGCGACCCATGGAACTGGATTTCGGTCAGGAGGCATACAACACTCATTTCGACGGTTTCATGCGCTATTATTTGACCGTTAAGACAGGTAAACTTCCCAAGATGGATGCGGTATACGATGCATTCAAGATTCACGCCAGGTCTAAAATAATAGCTGAAGCAGGCGTTGAATCACTGGTGGCCGATATTCGCGAATATACTCGTTATTTTTGCGCTATGGCATTAGGTACAGAAGAAGATAAAGAACTGAAGCACGCTTTTTATGATCTTCGTGAACTGAAAGTTGATGTAGCCTATCCATTCCTATTGGAACTGTACCACGATTATGTCAATGAAGTTTTATCCCAGCAGGATTTTTTAGCTGCGGTGCGATTGATAGAAGCGTATGTTTTCCGAAGGGCTATATGTGCCATTCCCACAAATTCGCTCAATAAAACCTTTGCCACTTTTACAAAAAGTCTGAAAAAAGATCGTTATCTGGAGGGCATAAAAGCGCATCTACTGCTCCTCCCGTCATATCGGCGCTTTCCGAATGACGAGGAATTCAAGCGAGAGTTACAGGTACGGGACATTTATACCGTCAGACGAAGCAGTTATTGTTTAAGACGGCTCGAAAACTACGGCCGCAAAGAACGAGTAGAGTTGGCTGAATATACAATCGAGCATATTCTACCCCAGAATGATAATCTCTCCAAAGCGTGGAAGGACGCTCTAGGCGCGGAGTGGGAACGTCTCCGTGAAACTTGGCTCCATACACTTGGTAATCTGACCTTGACAGGATATAACTCAGAATATAGCGATCGATCATTTGTCGATAAACGTGATATGACCGGTGGTTTTAAGGAAAGCCCCCTCCGGCTGAATCAGGGTCTTGGTCAGCTCGAACAGTGGAACGAGGAAACAATAAAGGAACGCGTTCAACGGATGAGCGAGATTGCTTTAATTGTTTGGAGCGCCCCACAACTGGAACCGGATGTATTAGATGCCTATCGGCCCAGCGTGGAATCAACCTCAGCCTATACAATAGAGGACCATCCGCATTTGCTCAGTGGCGTTGGTCAGGAATTGTTTAATGCGTTTCGCAAGGAAGTATTGGCAATCGATCCCGTAGTAAGCGAGGAGTTTCTCAAACTATATGTGGCCTACAAGGCTGAGACGAACTTTGTCGATGTAGTGCCACAGGCCAAGCGGTTGCGTCTTTCACTGAATATGCAGTTTGCTGATATTGATGATCCCCGTGGCCTATGTAAAGATGTTACCAATATTGGTCGCTGGGGTAATGGTGATGTGGAAATTGGGTTTTCCTCATTGGAGGAGCTGCCTTATATTATGGGATTGGTCCGTCAGTCTTTTGAACGGCAAATGGGCAACGGAGATGAACAATGACCCCTACCGGCTACACTGAAGACGAACTGATTGAACAACCGGCCATAGCCCTGTTGAATGAGCTGGGCTGGGACACAATCAACGCTTTCGGAGAATTCGACCGCGGAGCGAGTACTCTGGGACGGGATACCAAATCCGATGTCATCCTGATTGACCGCCTGCGCTCTGCTCTACAGAAACTCAACCCAGAAGCCCCTTCGGAAATTATAGACCAAGCCATCGAGGAATTGACCCGTGACCGCTCCCGCATGAGTCTGGTCGCCGCCAATCGTGAAATATATCATCTTCTTAAAAACGGTGTACGAGTACCATTACCCGATCCAGAAGGTGACGGTGAGACAGTGGAATTAATAAAAGTATTGGATTGGGATTCCCCGGGCAACAACGATTTTCTTCTCTGCTCGCAGCTCTGGGTTACCGGTGAGATGTATACCCGCCGTGCTGACCTGGTTGGCTTCGTTAATGGAATCCCGCTGGTTTTCATCGAGCTGAAAGCAACCCATCGCCGGTTGGAGACCGCTTTCACCGGCAACCTGCGTGACTACAAGGATACCGTCCCGCAACTTTTCTGGCCAAACGGCCTGATTATCCTTTCAAACGGCAGTCAGAGCCGAGTGGGTAGTGTGACCGCCGGGTGGGAGCATTTTGCCGAGTGGAAGAAAATTGGAAGTGAAGACGAGGAAGGCCGGGTGTCGCTGGAAACCATGCTGCGGGGTGTATGCGAACCGGAGCGGTTACTGGACATAATAGAGAATTTCACCTTATTTCAGGAAGCCACCGGTGGTTTTATTAAGCTGACAGCCAAGAATCATCAGTACCTGGGCGTGAATAACGCGATAGACGCATTGGTCGATATCCGTCAACGTGAAGGCAAGCTGGGGGTGTTCTGGCATACCCAGGGCAGTGGCAAAAGCGTGGCGATGATGTATTTCGCTCAGAAGGTGCTGCGGAAGATACCAGGGAACTGGACATTCGTTGTCGTTACTGATCGGCAGGAGCTGGATGGCCAGATTTACAAACATTTCGTTTCATCCGGTGTTGTAACCGAAGCCCGTGCCCAGGCGGAGAGCAGTCGGCATCTGCGGCAATTGCTCAGCGAAGATCACCGTTATGTATTCACCCTGATACATAAATTCCGTACTGAGCAGGGAGAAACACACCCGGTACTATCGGAACGGGATAATATCATTGTTATTACTGATGAAGCTCACCGCAGCCAGTATGACACCCTGGCATTGAATATGCGCACAGCCCTGCCCAATGCCGCCTTTATAGCTTTTACCGGTACACCGCTGATTGTGGGCGAGGAAAAGACACGGCAGGTCTTCGGTGATTATGTCAGCGTCTATGACTTCCAGCAATCGGTAACCGATGGCGCTACAGTACCGCTTTATTACGAGAACCGTATTCCTGAACTGCAGCTGACCAATGAAAATCTGAATGAGGACATGGAGCAATTGCTGGAAGAAGCGGCATTGGATGAGGAGCAGGAGAAGAAACTGGAACGGGAATTTGCGCGTGAATACCACCTGATAACCCGTGAAGACCGGCTGGAGGCGGTGGCTAAAGACGTGGTTTCTCATTTCACGGGTAGGGGATTTCAGGGTAAGGCCATGATGATATGCATTGATAAGGCCACCGCTATCAGAATGTATGACAAAGTGAAACGGCATTGGTGTGAGAAGATCGTAGCGTTACAGGCGGAGCGTATCCTGGTGGACGACGATACCAGGCGTGAGATTGATGAAAGCATTGCCAGGATGCAAGAAACTGACATGGCGGTAGTCGTTTCTCAGGGACAGAACGAGATTGCTGACCTGGCTGACAAGGGATTGGACATACGACCGCATCGCAAGCGCATAGTAGAGGAAGACCTGGAAACGAAATTCAAGAATCCGGATGATCCATTCCGACTAGTGTTTGTCTGCGCCATGTGGATGACCGGCTTTGATGTACCGAGCTGTTCGACCCTATATCTCGATAAACCGATGCGTAATCATACGCTGATGCAAACAATAGCCAGAGCCAACCGGGTGTATCCCGGCAAGGTAAGCGGCCTGATTGTGGATTATGTCGGAGTGTTTCGTAATCTGGAGAAGGCGTTAGCCATTTATGGCGCTGGTACTGGTGGGGAAAGCCCGGTGGAAGACAAGTCGGCTTTGGTGGAGGCATTACGGCAGGCGTTGGGAGAAACACAGGGCTTGTGCCGGGAACAGGGCGCTGATCTTACGGCTATTCAGGATGCTGGAGGATTTCAGCGTATCCAACTGCTCGATGATGCTGTTGAAGCATTAATCGCTTCTGAAGAAATAAAGCGCCGCTACCTTGACCTGGCTAATACCGTAATGCGGTTGTATAAGGCCGTCCTGCCTGATCCGGCAGCCCATGAATTTGTGATTAAAGTAACGCCTATACAGGTCATTGCCGATAAAATTCGCTCTCTGACACCTCCGGTTGATATATCAAATGTAATGCATCAGGTAGAAAAACTGCTCGACCGGTCCATAGCAACGGATGGATATATAATACGCGGAGTAGAACCACAGTACGGGGATGACAACCTGATAAACTTGAGCAAAATTGATTTCGAAGCCCTGGCACAAAAATTCAAGACAGGCCATAAACGGACAATCAATGAAAGGTTAAAAGGAAGCATTTTGCGGAAGCTTGCCGAAATGATACGGCGTAATCGCACACGCATGAATTATATGGAGCGGTTCCGGGAAATGATAGAGGCCTATAATAACGGGAGTTTGAATAAAGAGGAATTCTTCAATCAGCTGGTCGAATTCGCGCAAAGCCTGAATGAAGAAGAGCAGCGGGGCATTAGCGAACAACTGAATGAAGAAGAACTGGCGTTGTTCGACATATTGACCAAACCGGCGATTGAGATGAGCGACTCAGACCGGGGGAAAGTCAAAGCCACAGCCAGGGAATTGCTAGTCACTCTCAAAGCGGAAAAGCTGGTGCTCGACTGGCGAAAACATCAGCAGGCCCGAGCCGCAGTATGGGTAACGATCGAGGACCTGCTCGACCAGGGTTTACCGAAAGTATACACACCGGAACTATTCGAGCAAAA
>CAZCLS010000199.1:2317-7363 GCA_964499565.1 uncultured bacterium | reverse complement strand
TTCCGCGGATCGTCAGCCGCTATTGCAAATCCGGTCTCTTCTTCATACACGCCTTCTTCATCCTCTGCTTCCACGTCCCGCGCTACCCGAGCGCACAAGTCATACTGCCGGTCAGGTTCCTCTGCTACCGTAACCGTGTGCCAGCCCGGTTCGGTTACCTGCTCCTCAACTTTGCATTCATTGTTTATATACAAACTCCAGCACACCGGCTTGTCCGAATAATCAGGGTTTATCAGATAGTGCACCGTCACTTTTCCATTTTCATCACTGTTCTGCGCCCAGCGCGCGACTGTTCCAGCCCAGTGATACCGGAAGCCCTCCGGCCAGCTCTCCCAGTCGTAAAATCCCGTGCTGTCTGAATACCTCACCGGTCCCATAGCCGCCCCAAGCTCGCGCTCGTCTTCTATTCCATATTCCTCCGGATACCATGTCCGGTCAACTTCAATTCCCAGGCAAATCTGATTGTCAAACAGTTTTTCAAAGCGAGAATCCCCGCAATAGGCCGTGATTTCATGCCAGCCGCTGAATCGCCAGGGAAAATTGGAAACGATAATGTCGTTAACCAGAATGCTGACCTGCACCGGCCGTTCGTTCGTCTCCGGATTCGATAGTAATAGGGGAAACGTGGCGTACGGTTTGTCTGTTTTTACAAGTTTCCGCCCTCTGCGATCTGTCCATTGATACTGTTTGCCGCCCATTATGCCGCCTTCATTTGTCCACGTGTTCGGCGCATATAATCCATCCGTCGGTTTCCACATGTAATCTTGCAGTGTTAGCCCTAATGAGCGCGCATCATTTGTTATCCCGGATAGTGGATACCAGACCCGGTCGACTTTGATTGAATACACTACATTTGTTCCCAGCATCTTGAACGGCAATGAAAGACTGAATTCTTTCCATTCCTGGTCTGTTGCAATAACGTTTGTGCTTCCGCCGCCAAGCGCGAACGAAACCCGTACGGGATTGCTCGTAATATCAGGATGATAACATACCCAGGGCTGTACAAACCGCAATCCTTTGCATGCTATTGTCGTGCTTGCTTCCTTATCCGTATACCGCATCCGCGGTTGTTTGTTCGACCACTTTTCCCACTTGTAAAATCCGTAGCTCTTATCCCAGTTGAACCGTTCCCGCTGCTTTGTCAGCGAAAGCCGCGTGACGGTGTATGTCATATATATGCCGATTACCGCTGCTATTAGAAGCCAGCGATACTTGAAGCGCGTCGCGACTTTGTCTGTTTTGACGGCATATAATAAAGGTTGACTGAGAAATATCCAGAAAAAACACTGGAATTCATGCGCTAATGTGTGCATCCCGAATATGAATATCGTCAGCATGCTGACCATTCCCGCCCCGATCATCAGCCAGTATATCCGCGCCTGCTCCTGTTGCCATACCCGCCACCATTCCCGGGCCCATACCATGAAAAACAACAGGATCGCCGCTAATGCTATTATCCCCTGTTCAGCCCCTATCTGCAGATAATAATTGCAGGCTGTATCCGGCACATATATAATTTCATCGCTGATTTTTTTCCAGTTGCTCAGCTCTACGATAAAACATCCCAGCCCTACTCCCGTCAACGGCGCGTCCTTGATCATCTGCAGCGCGATAACCGCGTACGGTCCCCGATCAACCATGATCTGTTTGTATATGCCTTTGAATGATCCCCAGGGCATTTTCCTGGCGCGCTGGTATAATGATGTCTTGCTGATGCTATCCTTGCTCCCCAACCATTTCATCGCCGCCGGCGCACCGCCGTAAAATATCCATAATCCCGCTGTCAAATATACTAATAACAATCCTATCGTAGCGTACCGGAACAGTCGCGGCGTTATCCGCCGCCGTAACGCCTGCATTAACAACGTCAGTATGAAAAATATTCCCGCGAATACCGTCGCCAGTAATCCCAATATCGCCATCCGTGATCCCGAATGTATCAAAAGTATCATGGCGGCGTAAATGCTCAGTATGCCTGCCATGCTCCCGAAAAATGCGTATAACCATCGTACGGCCAGCATCAATACTATGATTATGACTATCAGCCCGAAAAGTACTTTTAATTGGCCAAAGGTCGGCGCATACGTTCGCAGCAGCAGCAGCACCGCTACACTCACTATCCCGACCAGGCTTCCCGTCAGCGCCTGCTTCTTCTTTAACGAAAACAGCATGCCCGTCCCCGCCCCGATCCAGGCAACAAATAATACAATATAACTGCCCAAAGCGTTCGGGTCGAAAAACGTGGCGTTTATCCGTTTTACCCATGGCCATACATAAACTTTGTTAGCCCCAAACCAGATATTGTCCGTCTGGTAAAAGCCTATCCCGATCGGCGCTAAAAATCCTAATGCTAACGGTAACAGCAGCCAGGTCAGAATCCAATTGCGCATGTCATGGCCTTCACCCTTAGCCAATCGCGTTTCCCACGCGGTCTGACATACTGCCATCAGCAGCAATGGCCCCGTCAGGTAATTTGTTAAAGCCCAGATTATTTTTTCATATGCCGCCGATGCCGTCATCCCCGTGGCATTAACTTCCTGCTCGAAATACGGATTGTTGAATATCGGCCAGAAATCACTGTAGCGCCAGATTGATACGATAGCGCTGATTATCGATAATACCATGAATATCAGCAGCGGTAAGCGGGCCGGATTGGGCGCTGCTTCTGTCCTCCGTACCAGCGTCCGGATCCATACCCCCAGCACATACGCGAGTGCCGGAAAAAGGGCGGCGGGACCGAAAACTCCTAACTTGTTTTCTGTTGTGAATACTTTCAGATGCTCTTGCGCCCACTGGATCAGTGTCAGTCCCCAGCCCGGTTCCGTTACCGGCAGTTTGGTGTTGAATATCGTTACTGACACGGTTGTGATGCCCGGAATTATCAGTAATAATAGAAATAATCCCCAGCGCGGCCGCCACACTGCAAGCACTAACTCGCCTAACGCGATTACTGTCATGAATCCAATGTAGCCCGGACAGGCCGGTATCCGGATCTGGAATAACACGACTGTCATGCCTAATAAAAGGCTCCACAACAGTATTCCCGCTGACCGTGGTATGTACCCTATAAATGTGTCGTTCTCTCTGAACATTGTTTTCAGCATATCCGTGGCAACTGTTCGCCCGATGGCATGTCTACTATGCGCGTTCCGCCGTACCCCGATGTAACCACGACCCGTCCCCCGTCCTTGCGCCCGGTGATTGTTCCGAACCGTACCGCTCCTGCACCAGCAACGTGTCGCCGTAACACTGCCGTTACGCCTTCCGCGTCTGCTGCCGCGCATACTATCACGCAGCGCCCTTCATTCGCCAGATACAGCGGATCCAGTCCCAGCAGTTCCGCCGCCCCACGCACTTCTTCGGTTACCGGTATCGCCTCGTTTTCTATTGCTATATACCTTCCCGTCGCCGATGCCAACTCGTTTAATGCCGCCGCTACGCCGCCCCGGGTCGGATCACGCATCCAGCGGATCGCCGGATATTCTTGTATAAGCTCCTGCACCATTGTATGCAGCGGTGTCGCGTCAGTTTTCAGTTCTGTCTCAAACGGCAGTTCCGCCCTGGCTGCCAGTATGGCTACGCCGTGATGCCCGATCGTCCCGCTCAGTATGATCGCGTCACCCTCCTGTACTGTTTCAAAACCCGTCGGAGCAGCACTGGTCCTCCAGCCTAATCCGCTGGTCGTGATAAATATCTTGTCGGCCTGCCCCGGCCCGACTACTTTTGTGTCTCCCGTTACAATCGGCACTCCCGCCGCTTCCGCGGTCGCTGCTATGCTCTCGATCACCCGTTCAAACGTTGCCATCGGCAGGTCCGCTTCAAGTATTAACGCCAGTGATAACGCTGCCGGCGCCGCGCCCATCATTGCCAGGTCATTCAGTGTTCCGCATACTGCCAGATGCCCGATATCCCCGCCCGGAAAAAATAAGGGTTGGACGACAAACGAATCGGTTGTGAATACTGCCCTGGCTCCGGGCGGCACATCTAATACCGCGCTGTCTTCCTGCCGGTTTAACGTCTCGTTCCCAAGCCGGCCTATCACTATCCGGCTCAGCAACTCCTGCATCTGCACTCCCCCGTTGCCGTGGGCCAGTGTTATTTCGTTTTCAGTCGCCATTATTCCCCTTAACGTTCTTCTGCGATTTTATCGTGTTTCTCTATTCTCTGTATTTTCTTTTAATGTATAAAAATCATATTATACCAAATTTATTTTCTAATGCCGTATTTGAAATACGCCGCGCAACTGCCTTCGCTCGATACCATGCACGGTCCTACCGCGTGAGCAGGCGTGCAGGCCTTCCCGAATAATGGACATTCAGGCGGAATGCAGATCCCTTTTAATACCTCTCCGCAACGGCAGTTCGGGGGCTCCTGAGCTTTAAATTCCGGTATCTTCCAGCGCTGTCTCACATCGTATTTCTTAAACTCTTCCGATAGCGCGTGCCCGCTGTCCGGTATCGTTCCCAATCCGCGCCAGGCGTCATCCACTATCCTGAATACGCGCTCTAACAGCGCCTGGGCTTTTAGGTTCCCTTCCTTCGTCACACTCCGCGTGTACTGTATCTCTACCTCGTGACGCCCTTCCGCCAGCTGGTTCAATATCCGCGCTAACGAATCCAGTACGTCACATAGCTCAAACCCCGAAACGACACTGGGTTTGCCATACTCTTCTCCGATAAAGCCATAGGCGTCCGCCCCGATTATCGTGGTTACATGCCCGGGCGCGATAAATCCATCCAATATCGTTTCGGGATCATCCAGCAGCGCTCGCATCGCCGGTGGTGTCAGCTTTCCCGCCGATCGATAGAAAAAGTTGTCCAGGCCCCGCTCCGCCGCGGCGAGGATTGCAGCTCCCAATACCGGCGCGGTTGTTTCAAACCCCACACCTAGCAGAATCGTTGTTCTCTCAGGATGAGCCTCGGCATACTCGACCGCCTGAAGCGGTGAATACATCATCTGTACTTTTTCTCCCCGCTGTCCCGCTTCCATCAGTGTTCCCTTAGACCCAGGTACCCGCAGCATGTCCCCAAACGTAAACAACTTCAC
>CAZCLS010000199.1:0-2217 GCA_964499565.1 uncultured bacterium | reverse complement strand
TCCCGGTACTCTTCCCATAACGCTAACTGCGCTATCGCTTCCTCCTCGTCTAACACGCTTAACGCAAAACCTGAATGCGCTATCACGTAATCACCGAGCTTTACTCCTTCAACAAACGATAGATTTATTTTGACCCTGCTCTCGCCGAACGCTACCAGCGCTGAATCCGGTTCTATCATTTTTACTATCTCACCTGGTATTGCTAAACACATAGTTGGTTTCTTCCCGTTGAGGTTATTGTTCCCCTGAATCCTGCCAGTACTGCCTGTCCCAGTGAAAGCCCCGCGTCTGACGGCGGTATGCTTCCCGATGTTATCAACTGCAGCTTCCTCAGCTCTAATTCCTTTCCTAACACCTTGCTGAATCTCTTGTTCCAGAATACTCCCCCGCTCCCAACCACCGTTCCTTCACGGCTCGCGTTATCCGCGCATACTTCCGCTACTGTTGCCGCCAGTGAATCGTGAAACGCGGCCGCAATTGCTGCTCCGCGTATTCCCGCCCGCAGATCAGAGTCTATTTCCCGTATCATCGGCCGCCAGTCTATTTCTAGTATTCCCGCCGTTTCTGTTACCTGCAACGTATATCGCCTGTGTACCGCCTCAACTCCCGCTGCGCGTTCTAATGCGATCGCCGCTTCCGCTTCCATTCCCGCATGCGTGCAAATACCGAGTAGTGCCGATATTCCATCAAACAGACGGCCTGCACTCGATGTCATAATCCGCGGGATCGTTTCGGTTCTGCAAAGCCGTATTACTATTTCCCACTGTTCCCGCCCGACACTATCCGGCCAGTACCGTTCTATATCCGGCAACTCGGCTTCACATGCCAACCCTGCCGCCAGTCGCCAGGGTTCTCGTATCGCCGCTTCGCCTCCCGGCAATACGAACGGCCTGAACCGCCCTGTTCGCTTGAATCCTTTTTCAATTGAACCACTGAATATTTCACCACCCCATATCGTTCCGTCCGTTCCGTATCCCGTTCCGTCAAATGCCAGTCCTAACGTTGTATGCCAGATACCTTCCGCTGCCGCGCAACTGGCAACATGCGCTTCATGATGCTGTATCCCTGCCCGTAGCACTCCCGGCCACAAGTCCGCACGTTTCGCCGCTTTGTGCGAAAGATATTCCGGATGAAGATCATAGGCTATGCTCTCCGGTATCATCCCGCACGCTTCAGGCATGCTTTCAACCGCCGTCAGCCAGCCATCAAATACCTCCGCATCCTTCAAATCGGAGAATGTCCCGGACAGGTACGCTTTCTTTCCCGTCACACAGCAAAGGGTATTCTTCAATTCCCCGCCCAATCCAAGCGTTGAACCGGGAATTGCTCGTGTTAACTCTAATTCTTTTCTCATACTATCATAATTATACCAAATTTTACTTGCCTTTGTTTCAAATGCACAGTCGCACGTTTCAAGCGCTACTGGACTTTATCTCCCAATTTGATACAATGGTTACTTAGTGAATGAGTCCGGCGGGCGGAAACGCCGGTGAATGAGCTCAGCACATTGATGCCGGCACCGGACTCTGCGAAAAACCCCGGTGGCTCACGCCGGTGGCGGAACCGCCGGTGAATGAGTTAAAAAGCAAAAGACGGCTCTCCCCGGGCATCCCGGGCGGTCACGCCCCCGCAAGACTCAAGGGGAGCCATTCGGTACCATGCAGTGGCTGCACAGGACAAAGGGTCAATCCGTGCCGTTGGCGGAATGCCCCCTGGCCATCAACCATCAACCATCAACCATCAACCATCAACCATTATCCATCAACCATCTACCATCATGTCTCGACCCAATATTATCTTTATCCTGATTGATGACATGGGCTGGAAAGACCTGTCCTGTTACGGCAGCGATTTCTATGAAACCCCCAACCTCGATCGCCTGGCCTTCCAGGGCATGCGATTCACTGATGCCTATGCCGCCTGCCCGGTCTGCTCGCCTACGCGCGCCAGTATCCTCAGTGGTAAATATCCGGCTACCGTCGGTGTAACTCATTATATCGGCGGTTGCGGCAAAGGCCGCCTGCTCGAAGCTCCCTATACCGATCACTTGCCTCTCTCGGAAAAATCTGTCGCCTCCTCTCTCCACGATGCCGGCTACACTACCTGGCATATCGGTAAATGGCACCTGGGTGACCCGCCGTATTATCCTGAACACCACGGATTCGATGTCAATATCGCCGGCTGTCATTGGGGGCATCCTCATAATGGCTATTTCAG
>CAZCLS010000198.1:5368-7383 GCA_964499565.1 uncultured bacterium | reverse complement strand
GTCACTCTGGATTCACCGGCCCCGGCCGGCATTTCCTGATCGATATTTACAATCGTCCCTCCGGCGGTCAGCAGGTCCTGGTCGACAATGGCTTCGACACTGTCTTCATCCGTCATTTCGAGCGCGATATCTGTTCGAGCCCGCTCCTTGGCGCATCCGTTCAGTATTAATGCCAGGCTTAGCAGCAACAAGCCCGGCAACAACCAAAATACATGTTTCATTGCAGTACCTCGTGTTTGTGGTTATCCATCATATGAGCAACACGGCGTGCGCATTCTTTAAAATCATCACCGCGTTGCTCAAAATCATCATACAGGTCAAACGAAGCGCAACCGGGCGACAACAGGACTGTTGTTCCCAGTGGAACATTCCGTGCCGCCGCGGCAACTGCGTCAGCCATACACTCAGCCGACACCAGCTCCGTTACGCCCTTAAATATTTTTTCCAGTTTTTCCCTGGCTGCTCCCAGCAGCACAACCCGGATTGCTTTTTCCCTGATAAACGGCAGAACCTTCGAAAAGTCTCCACCCTTATCATATCCGCCCGCTATCAATGACACCGGCCCGGGAACCGCCCGCAATGCTTCTATCATCGCGTCGACATTGGTGGCCTTGGAATCGTTCAGAAAGCTGATTCCATGTTTTTTTATCACAAATTCTATCCGGTGTGGAAGGCCGCTGAATGTTTTCAAAGCTTCACTGATTATATGATTGGGCACACGCAGTATGCGGCATACCGCGCAGGCCGCAAGCATATTAATACAATTATGATCGCCACGCAGTGGCAATTCAACCCGTTCTCCATATTCATGCACAATCCTGTTAAAACTGCTGTACAGTATGCCATCGGCACACCAGGCTCCGTACGATTCTTCTGACGCGGGGCGCCAGACATCACGTTCATCTATCCAGACTTTGCGGGCCGGGCACTCGACACGGATTTGTTTGGTTTCCTCCCGGTTCTGCTCCCAGATTATGGCCCAGTCTTCACTGGTCATATTATTAAATATCCGTGCTTTGGCAGCGAAATACGCTTCCATGCTTCCGTACCGGTCCAGGTGATCCGGCGTGATGTTGAGCCATACCGCTATATGCGGATGAAAACTTTCCACTGTTTCCAGCTGGAACGAACTCATTTCAAGAACTACGATATGTCCCGCGCCGGTTTTATCGACCACGCTCGACAAAGGTTGACCGATATTTCCGGCCACGACATGCGGCATACCGGCTTCCGTCAGAATATGGCCTACCAGTGAGGTTGTGGTTGTTTTACCGTTTGTGCCGGTAATTGCCACTATTTTGGCGTTTGTATGCCTGACGGCAAATTCGATTTCGCTGATCACCGGAATACCGCGCTCCCTGGCCCATACAAGCGGTTTGGCGCTATCAGGGATTCCGGGACTGGTAATTACTAATTCCGCGTCTTCGATACTTTCCAGCGTATGACGGCCCAGTTCTACCCAGACTCCCATTCCGGTCAATTCATCCGCGTGTTGTTGTAAGACAGCTTTCGCGGCATCCGACATGTGGGCTCCTGTGCAGGCATCGGTGATTTTTACCGAATATCCCAGATTCAGCGCCAGTTTTGCCGCTGCATATCCACTTCGAGCTAATCCTGCAATAGTAATTCTCATGCTGTACCAATTCGGTCGTTTGTGCGTGTTATTGTAATTTTATCGTTGCCAGCCCTGCCAGAGCGCATATCAGAGCCACTATCCATAATCGTATGGTTACCCTGGTTTCGGGCCAACCGCGCATTTCAAAATGGTGATGAATCGGCGCCATTCGGAACAAGCGTTTGCCTTTTCGCAATCTGAATGAGGCAACCTGGAGAATAACCGATGCCGCTTCCATGACAAAAACACCACCGATAACCAGAAGCAACACTTCTTTTCTAATCAGTAGAGCGACACAGCCGATCGCTCCTCCCAGGGCCAGGCTGCCCGTGTCGCCCATGAACACCATTGCCGGATGCGCGTTGAACCAGAGAAATCCCAGTCCGGCTCCTACAAGCGC
>CAZCLS010000198.1:2769-5268 GCA_964499565.1 uncultured bacterium | reverse complement strand
CGCGCCCGCAAGCCCAGGGAGCGTTTATTTTTAACTTTTAAATAGTCATCCACGAATCCCAGTATGCCCAGCGAGACGAACACACCCAGAACCAGCCAGACATACAGGTTATCCAGTCGCGACCACAGCAGCGTTGTAATCACAACCGAACTGATAATCAGCAGCCCGCCGATTGTCGGTGTTCCCTGCTTGTTTTTGTGAATCAGGTGCAATGGCGGACATTCATCCTTGCGTATTTCCTGGCCAACCTTCAAACGATAGAGCCAGCGTATCAGATACGGCCCGAATATCATGCTGAACAGCATGGCTGTCACTGCCGCCCCGGCCGAACGTATGGTAATGTATTTCAATACATTTAATACGCCAAACTGCTCTACAAAACGCTCATAGATGATGTGGTACAACATAAGTGTATAACTCGCTCGTTTCCATTATCAACGATTCAGTACAAAATACGCATTACAGGAGTTATGGCCCCTTGGGGGACTAAGGGGCCATAACCGAGGTGCAACAGCCGAACGTGCTGTTTGTGTTTGTGTTTGGTTTTGGTGTGGGGGATTGATGAAGGGAGTTCGGGCTGTTTTCACACCTCGTTCCTGTAAATGCATTATCTTCTCGTGTTTCCTCTCCGGCTTGAACACTGCCGTTCAGGGCCGGGAGTAATTCTTCCAGCTTCATCTTCCGGGACCCCTTCAGCAACAGCACATCTCCCGGGTGTAGTATTTGACGAAGCAGTCGCGCAAGTTCCCTGCGCTCATATCCTTTCAGTATGGTTTCCCTGGGCATACCCGCTCCGCGGGCACCGGCGGCCAGAGCTTCACTGTGCTCTCCCAGAACCGCCAGAACATCTATTTTCAGTTCCGCCGCCAGCCGGCCGATTTCTTCATGCAGCATCTCCGTTTTCTCGCCCAGTTCCAGCATATCACCCAGTAATGCGATTTTTTTCCCGGTTGCTGTTATATCTGACAGAAAGCGCAGAGCCGCCCCGCTTGAATCGGGATTGGCGTTGTAACAGTCCAGTATTACCGTAATACCATTAACCATCTGTACCTGGCAGCGCATATCAACCGGGCTGATATCGTTCAACACTCTCACGATATCTGACAGCTGCAGTTCAGGCGCGACGGTTTGCACCGCCGCAGCCGCGGCAGCTATATTGCACGCATTATGCCTGCCGGTCAGCCGGGTCGTAAACACCGCATCTTCCGCGCCAATACGCAACACTCCATTCATGCCGTCAACGCGCATCCCGGTCACCCTGCATACACTATCGGCACTATTTTCGATACTAAAACTTTTCACGCGCAATCCGGCCTGCTCAGCCGCTCTTTTTAACCAGTCATAATAAGTATCCTCCCGCGGAAGTATCACCGTCCCCCCCGGATTCATGCCGTCATATATCTCCGCTTTAGCTGCCGCGATCGCGTCAACTGTTCCCAGGAATGCCAGATGCGCCCGCCCGATACACGTTATGACCGCTGCATCCGGCCTGGCTATCTTCGACAGCACCCTGATCTCTCCCGCATGGTTCATTCCCATTTCAATCACCGCCCTGGTATGGGTGCGGTCAAGTTTCATCAGTGTCAGCGGAACACCGATATGATTATTAAAATTCTTCTCATTCTTCAATACCGACCCGGTCTCTTTCAGAATCGACCAGATTAATTCTTTAACCGTGGTTTTTCCGTTCGATCCGGTCACGCCAATGACAGGCAGAGCAAATCTGTTGCGATGATACGCCGCCAGGTTCTGATACGCCTTCAATGTATCAGCGACTATATAGCGGGGCACCGCGCATTCGATCTCATGATCTATAATAACCGCAGCGGCACCGGTCTTCACCGCTTCAGCGATAAACGCGTGCCCGTCATGCTGCTCTCCGCGAAGGGCGCAGAATATATCGCCGGAACGCAATCGCCGGGTATCGGTCTGCACATGTCCTGTACCGGCCAAGGCGCCTATACAGCGCGGATTTGTCGCCAGGCAAATGTCACTGTGGTTAAACACGTTCGCTCTCCAGTTCCGCCACGATTTCACGCGTGATTACCCGTTCATCATAATCAATAAAGACCCGGTTGATTTCCTGGTACGTTTCATGACCCTTACCCGCAATCAGGATAATATCTCCCGGTGTCGCCTTCCGGCAGACTTCTTTTATCGCTTCCCGGCGGTCCATAATCACCTGTTCGGTTCCTTTTCGCATGCCGGCCCGAATATGAGCGATAATCTGTTCCGGTGATTCAGTCCGGGGATTATCATTGGTCAGAATTATATGATCCGCATGTGCTTCCGCGACGGCGCCCATGAGCGGCCGCTTGGCCGAATCCCGGTCACCTCCGCACCCAAACACAAGCCAGATATCCTTGTCGGTTATTTCCCGCAGACACATGCACACATTCCGCAACGCGTCATCGGTATGGGCGTAATCGATTACGATAACCAGGCCGAGATTATTTTCAACGAATTCCAGCCGCCCGGGAATCTGCGGTATCGTTGTAC
>CAZCLS010000198.1:0-2669 GCA_964499565.1 uncultured bacterium | reverse complement strand
CGGAAAGCAGATCAAAAAGCATCCGTTTCGCGAGATAGTACTCTTCCATCGTATGATGGTAATCCAGATGATCCTGGGTCAGATTTGTGAATACGGTGATATCATATGTCAGTTTTCCGATTCTGTTTTGAACCAGGGCATGGCTGGACACTTCCATAACCACCGCCTGAGCGCCATTGCCTGCCATCTGATGCAGCAGGCTGTACAATTGAAAAACATCCGGTGTTGTCCTGGAAGCCGGAATCCGCCTCGTTCCGCATTCATACGCAACTGTGCTGATCAGACCGGTTTTAAGGCCGGCTGCTTCAAGAAAATACCGTATCAGATAGGCTGACGTCGTTTTGCCGTTCGTTCCGGTTATCCCGATCAGAATACAATCCGGCCTGCCATAATACGCATCAGCTATCTCCGCCATTACCGTCGTGGATGGTTTGAATTGCACAACAGCTACTCCCTCCGGCACGGGAATGCTTGAATCCGTCAGAGCGACGGCGACCGCACCCCGCTGCACCGCATCAGCAATAAATACATGCCCGTCAGTCAAAGCGCCTTTCACTGCGACAAACAGATTGCCTGAACGAATTTGCCTGCTGTCCAGGCTTATGCCCGTAATTTCAGCCGACCGGTCTCCGCGGACCAGTGTCAAACCGGTTGTTTGTATCAATCTTCCCAGTTTCATTCTTCTCCAGGTAGCGCCGGAGCGCGTAACTCTTCAGTTTGTTCTGTCCTGTCATGCATATCCTTGGGTATTTCCAGATATGCCAGGGTTTCTTCACAGATATTTTTAAACGCCGGAGCGGCAACCGTGCCGCCATACCGTTTTTTTCGGGGTGAATCAAGCACGACTATACAGCTTATAGCAGGCTTTGAGGCCGGTGCAAATCCCACAAACGATGAAACATAGTTTGTCGGCGAATAACGGTCATCCTCGAATTTCTGCGCCGTGCCTGTTTTGCCCGCAACACTGTAGCCGGGTATTTCAGCTAACCGGCCGGTGCCGTCCTCTGATGTTACACTAACCATAGCCTGTATGATCTTTTCGGCCGTATCACGCCTGATAACGTTATACCGTATAACCTGCGGCTTGAAAAAGTTGAACCGCTTCGCCTCAGGTGTAATCTCTCCTCCCGCGGTAACAATTTTCTTTACAATCGTCGGTTTGATCCGAGTGCCGCGATTGGCAATAGTCGAAACGGCAGTCAACAGCTGTAACGCGGTTACCCCGATCTCCTGCCCCATTGGGATCGATATCTTTGAATGCGGGGTCCACTGGGCCGGATTGCGCAGCAAACCGGACGATTCCCCCGGCAACAGTTCAATCCCCGTTTTAGTGCCGAATCCAAACCGGACCAGGTAATCATAAAACAGGTATTTGTCAATCGGCGCAACTGATTTGGCTATGCCGATATTACTGGATTTTTGAATAATTTCCTTGAACGATATCAATCCCATCGGATGATCATCTTTCAAGTGTCTGCGCGGACTGATCTGCCACAGGCCGTTTTCACAGAATATATTCGTTTCCAGTGTCACAACGCCCTCATTCAATGCCATAGCGCCTGAAATGACTTTCATCGTCGAACCCGGTTCAAACACATCCGTCACCGGACTTACCCGCAACAATCCCGGAACATAACCGGAACGGTCGTTCGGATTGAAATAGGGCCAGAGCGCCAGAGCCAGAATTTCACCCGTGCCCGGATTCATTACTATCGCCATTGCCCGCGCCGGCTTAAATTCTTCGGCCGCTTTCTGCAATTCCCGCTGGGTTATATGCTGTATATATTCATCTATGGTCAGAAAAACATCCTGACCGTCTTCCGGCTCTAACTGCAGATTAACCCAGCGCGGATCGAAAAAGTGCTTGCTGTAATTATCCTTGCGCGTCGTCAACCAGCCGTCCATGCCGCGCAGATACCGGTCGGCCTGGTACTCCAATCCTTCCGCACCTTCCCCGGCGTTGTTACAGAATCCTATTAAATTCCCTAACAGTTCATGCTTGGGATATAATCGATGCTGAACCTGGCGAATATAAATCCCGGGCAGTTCCTTCTGCTGTTTCAGAATTCTCAGCGGAATTGCCTGGGTATCCGTTATTTCCTTTTCAATCCACACAAATCGTCTCTCTGGATTTTTTATCCGTTCATATATGTATTCGGCGCTGGCATCTATCAAGCGTGACAGGCGTACTGCCGTTTTTTTCGGGTCTTCAACCAATCCCGGGTCCGCCCAAACCGCTGGACGCGTGCTTGTGATCGCGAATACTACTCCGTTACGATCGCATACTTTTCCGCGGCGAGCGCTGACATCGCGAATGCTGCGTTGTTGTTGAAGAGCGCTGTCACGGTACTTTTCAAATCGCAGACATTGTAAATCAAAGAGCCGGGCCAGTAAAATCAGCATGCATATTACCAGGGCCAGAAACACTATCCGCGCGCGAAACTGTTGTCCAAAACTCAGCATATCCGGTTCCTACGGTACCCGCGCCAGGTGTTTATCAGGACTTTCAGCTTCAGCGCCTGCCTGTTCATTCGGAAGTCCGTCAACCTGCGCCGGCATCGGCAAATGGATCACATGTTCCAGAGGCGGCCTGACCAGTGTAATCCCAAAAGCCCGCAATCCGCGTGTAACCACCTCGGGACGGCGGGTTTCCGCTTGAACAGAACACA
>CAZCLS010000197.1:1482-7425 GCA_964499565.1 uncultured bacterium | reverse complement strand
CAGTAGTTTTATACAGTTATTGCAGAATATGCTATACTATATGCTATGTGATCAGCATTTTTACTGGTCCTGACGATAGAGTCGGACTATACGCATACAGGAAATTATCCGGCAAAATGCTTACCGATGTACTGGCACCTCGGCATCAAAACAAAAAACGCTCAATCCCAATCTTTTTCAAACGTGGCTCAGACAGTCACTTGCGCGACCGCAACCGCATCCGGCGGGTGCCTGACTAAGATATCATAACAGAGGATTCCAGGGAGAAGACAGGTAGTATGGACCACACCCCAACGCAAGCAATTATTAATCGCATTGCCTTTATCGGCAACTACTTGCCGCGCCAGTGCGGCATTGCCACCTTTACAACCGATTTATGCGAAGCTATTGCAACCGAATATAGCAGTGCAACGTGTATTGCCTTACCGGTGAATGATACGGTCGATGGTTACCCCTATCCACCCCGTGTGCGCTTTGAACTGAACGAGAAGGATATTGATTCGTATCGCCGCGCAGCCGACTTCTTAAACATTAACAATGTCGATATGGTCTGCCTGCAATTCGAATATGGCATCTTCGGCGGCCGGGCAGGCAGTCATATTTTAGCGTTGCTGCGCGAATTGCGCATGCCAATCGTTACGACCCTGCACACGATCCTGCGCGAGCCTGACAGTGATCAACGCAATGTATTGGAAAAAGTCGCGGCCCTGTCCGCCCGACTGGTCGTCATGAGTGAACGCGGCGCTGAATTCCTGCAGGAAATCTATCAGGTGCCGCCGGAGAAGATCGATATGATCCCGCATGGCATCCCGGATGTACCCTTCATCGATCCGAGTTTCAACAAAGACCTGTTTGGCATCGAAGGCAAGACCGTTTTACTCAGTTTCGGCCTGCTCTCGGCGAATAAAGGTATCGAGACCGTCATCGCCGCTTTACCTGAAATCGTGGAACGCTACCCGAATGTGGTGTATATCATCCTCGGTGTTACTCATCCGCATGTGATTCAACATGAAGGTGAAACATATCGGTTGTCGTTGCAATGGCTGGCTCAGGAAAAAGGAGTGGAAGCCAACGTTATCTTTTATAATCGTTTTGTCAGTATCGAAGAACTCATCAAGTTCATAGGAGCAGCGGACATCTACATCACTCCCTATCTCAACGTGCAGCAGATTGCCTCAGGCACATTGGCCTACACCCTGGGCGCGGGCAAGGCCGTGATCTCGACGCCGTACTGGTATGCAGAAGAAATGCTGGACGACGGGCGCGGTATCCTGACACCATTTCGTGATGCGGCGGCGTTGGCCGAGAATGTGATTAACTTGCTGGACAACGAAACCGAGCGCCATGCCATGCGCAAGCGTGCGTATCTGTTTGGTCGCGCAATGATCTGGCCCCAGGTTGCCCAGCGCTACATGGAAAGTTTTAATCGGGCCCGTGCTGAACGCCGGCATTTCATCCCGCCCGGTTTCGCACAGAGAGTACTCGATAAAAATCCGGGCGAACTGCCGCCGCTCAAGCTCGATCATCTGCTCCACATGACGGACGAGACCGGCATGTTACAGCACGCCATTTTCACCGTGCCTAACTACCGCGAGGGCTACACGACCGACGACAACGCCCGTGCCTTGATGGTTAGTGCACTGCTGGAAGCAATGGGAAGCAGCGAAGCGCTTGAATTAGCATCGCGCTATCTCGCATTCATCTTGTACGCCTTTAATACTGAAACCGGCCGATTCCGTAACGTTATGGACTATCAACGCAACTGGATGGAAGACGGTGGTTCCGATGACAGTCATGGCCGCGCGTTATGGGCACTGGGTACCGTGCTGGGCCGATCAAACACAGCTACTCTTCAAAGTATGGCAGGCCGCGTATTCGAGCAGGCGTTGCCTGCCATTCTCAATACGACCAGCCCGCGCGCCTGGGCCTTCGCGCTTATCGGCATCCACGAGTATCTTCAGCCCTTTGGCGGTGACCGGCAGGTTGGTCAGGTGCGGGAAGAATTAGCGGGCCGGATGCTGGCGTTGTATCAAAATCATCGCACAGATGAATGGCACTGGTTTGAGCCCGGACTGACTTATTGCAACGCCGCGCTGCCCCATGCGCTGCTCATGTGCGGCAACTCAATCCCGAATACTGACATGACCGAAATCGGCTTGGAATCGCTCAGCTGGTTGTCTGCATTGCAGCGCGCGGACACAGATAAGGGGCATTTCGTGCCGATCGGCTCTAACGGCTTTTACGAGCGCAACGGTGAGCGGGCCCGTTTCGACCAGCAGCCGGTCGAGGCACAAGCCATGGTTTCGGCTTGCCTGGAAGCCTATCGACTAACGGGTGACAAACGCTGGCGCAAAGAAGCGCGTCGCGCCTTCGAATGGTTCCTCGGCCGTAACGATCTGAATTTGCCGATCTATGACCCGACCACCGGCGGCTGCCGCGATGGCCTGCATCCCGACCGCGCGAATGAGAATCAGGGCGCGGAATCAACTCTGGCTTTTCTGCAGGCGTTACTGGAATTACGTTTGGCGGAGAATGCGCTGTTATCAATATAAGGTACAATCGCAATGAACCATCAATTTCCCGAACTCTTTCACCGGCATAAACTCAATCCCATCTTAATCCCCGCAGATTGGCCGTATCCAATCAACAGCGTGTTCAATCCCGGCGCAACGCTGCTGCCTGACGGTACAACCCTGCTCCTGTGCCGCGTGGAGGATCGCCGCGGGATGTCCCACTTGTGCGCTGCCCGCTCGGTTAACGGCGTGGACGAATGGCAGATTGACCAGCAACCCACGTTGCTGCCTGATCCCGATCATTACCCGGAAGAATTGTGGGGCATTGAAGACCCGCGCATCACGTATGTCCCCGAACTCCAAAAATATGCCATCGTCTTTACCGCCTATACGCGTGACGGCCCTGGTGTCGCCCTGGCATTCACTGAAGATTTCCACCAATTCGAGCGCTATGGCGTGATTATGTCGCCGGAAGATAAAGATGCTGCCTTGCTGCCGCATCGGATTGGTGACCACTGGGCCTTGATTCATCGCCCGGTGAGTGCGCCTGGTGCGCATATGTGGATTTCGTATTCGACTGATCTGCGCCACTGGGGCAGCCACACTATAATGCTGGAAGCCCGGCGTGGCGGGTGGTGGGATGCAAATAAAATCGGGCTATCGCCCCCGCCGATCGAAACGCCTCAAGGGTGGCTGGTGATATATCATGGTGTGCGGCAGACATCGGCCGGCCCGATTTACCGGCTCGGACTAGCTCTGTTTGATTTACACTCGCCTGATCGTTGCCTGAAACGCGGTGACGAGTATATCTTTAGCCCGGAAGAACTCTACGAAAGGCGCGGTGATATAGACAACGTCGTCTTTCCTGGAGGCGTCACCGTTGCCCCTGATGGCGACACCATCTACATGTATTATGGCGCGGCTGATTCGTGTATTGCCCTTGCCACCGGTAGTACTTGCGCCATTCTTGAGTGGTTGAATCAACAACAATGAGAGGAGCATACCGTGAATGCAAACGAGCAACGATTGCGTTTCAGGATGATTATTCCGGCATATCCTGCGTTTAATATATATTCCAGGATTGCGCGGCGGACCACGGCCCTGGGTCCTGTCTGCGTGGCTACGGTCGTCAATAAAATGGATAACTGGGATGTCGAGGTTATTGATGAAAATAACTACCGCAAGTTCGGTCCCCGGGATAACACTGGTCGTCCAGATCATAACTCACTGCATGCCATCAGGCACGCCGATGTTGTGGGTCTGTATGGCGGACTGAGCAGTACGGCCCCGAGACTCTATGAACTGGCCCGATTCTACCGGGAGAAGAATATTACGACCATTGCCGGCGGTCAGCATTTCGTTGGGGAAAACATTAAAGAAGCGCTTGATAATGGTGTCGATTTTGTTGTGGTGGGAGAAGGAGAAGACACGGTGCAAGAGCTGCTCACTACGATAAGGGAAGGCCGTAGTCCCGACCAGGTAGCCGGGCTTGCCTTCATGCGGAACGGGCAGATTGTAAAAACTGCGGCACGGGCGGATATCACGAATTTCGACCGGCTGCCCTTACCCGAGTTTGAGCTTGTCCGATACGCGAAAATCAAACTCTATCCAGTGAGCTGGGTCCGCGGCTGCGGCATGGACTGCGAGTTTTGCACTGTTAAGGGTAAACAACGGGCATCATCAGTCGAACGTGTTGTCGAGCAGATAAGTTCTTTGCTGGAGAAACACGGCGCCCGCCGCTTCTTCATTGTCGATGATTTATTCGGTTACCGGCGCGAAGAAAGCTTGCGGTTGTGTAATCTGCTCGCTCACTATCAGGAAGCGATCGGCATACGGCTGAATATCACGGTGCAGATCAGGCTGGACCGGGCCAAAGACCCCGAACTGCTTCAGGCCATGCGAAAAGCGGGCATCACCATGGTTTGTATCGGGTTTGAGACGCCTATCGCCGAAGAGTTAGCTGCCATGAATAAGAAGATACGGGCGGAAGACATGCAGGCCATGACCGCGCTGTATCACAAAGCCGGCTTTCTTGTGCATGGTATGTTCATTTTTGGATACCCGTTGCCGGAAGGCGTGAACCTTAAGATATCAGCCAAACAACGAGTGCAGCGGTTCCGCTCTTTCATCAAGAAAGCCCGCATCGATACCATCCAGATTATGTTGCCTGTTCCTCTTCCCGGCACAGAGCTGACAGATCGACTCGATGCTGATAACCGAATTTTCCCGAGAGAATATGTCGGTTGGGAATACTACGACGGGAACTTCCCGTTATTCAGACCGGACGAACCGCTGACACCCAAGGACATGCAGTCTGCTATAGGGAAGATTATGGGGCGGTTTTACACCTTTATACACATGTTTGCTATCGCGCGCAACATCCTGACTTTTCCGTCCATGATATTCTCGCTTTGGAACATCAGATTCGGATGGCATAAGTGGCATCGTGCCTGGCGAAACGATCTCCTGCGCTTCGGGGGATGGATCGTACTCAGGCGCTGGAGATCTGATTTCAAGAAAGGGTCCTTTAAAAACAAACTTGCGAAGGCCCAACAGAATCCGCGTGACCCCGCCCAACAATCGGATGCGCCAATCAATCTTCCAACAAGATAACAGTGTGTTATAACCGTATATTGATCTGAATGTATACCAAGTCGAGTGATGCCGATAGAATTATCTATATTTCGAATTTGACATGACCATTTTAAATGACTATAATATAATGATAGTTATTTACATGGAGAAACGACAATGAAAACTATGTCTGTGACAGATTTTAAAGCGCATGCCCTACAGATGATAGGGCAGGTGTCGAAGACCAGGGAAGCATTAATTATCAGTAAACGGGGTACACCCATTGCAGAACTAATACCGATAACAGCAAAACAAACAAAACCGGGTACATTATCTGAAGCATTGGTTTTTGAAAAAGATATTCTCACACCACTTGGCGAAGAAATGTGGGAGGTGTGCGAGTGAAATACCTGCTTGATACACATGCATGGATCTGGTGGAACATGCACCCTGCACAGTTATCCAAGCACGTAACCGGCCTTATTTCTAATGTGAAAAAATATGACGAACTTCTGCTTTCGGCAATTTCACCCTGGGAGTTCAGCAAACTGCTGGAAAAAGAACGACTCGGAATTTCCTGTGACCCGGAAATGTGGATAGAGCAGGCGCTGCAAATGCCGAAATTACGTTTAGTACCCTTAACGCCTTCGATTGCTTACCGATCAACAATACTTCCGGCGCCCTTTCACAATGATCCTGCCGACCAAATTATTGTAGCAACTGCACGGGAAGAAAATGCTGCAATAATTACAAAAGACCAACGCATACGCACATATAAACATGTACGGAGTGTCTGGTAAAACGTATTCACCAGTAGCCAAATGCGACTGATGAATTAGTATATATGGATTATTTC
>CAZCLS010000197.1:0-1382 GCA_964499565.1 uncultured bacterium | reverse complement strand
TGCAGCGTTCCTTTCACCTTGCGCCCGTCGGGCGAGTCACCGCCGCGCGTCGCCGGATCATAGGTGCAGTGCAGTTCGACGATCTCACCGTTGTCATCCTTAATAACATCCGTGCAGGTGATGTAGTAGGCATACCGCAGGCGGACTTCACGACCGGGAGCCAGCCGGAAGAACTTTTTGGGTGGGTCTTCCATGAAGTCTTCGCGCTCGATATACAGCTCGCGTGAGAACGGCACCGAACGGGTTCCAGCTGAAGGATCTTCGGGATTATTGATCGCCTCCAGATCGTCGGTCTGGCCTTCCGGATAATTGGTAATAACGACTTTGAGCGGATTCAGCACCGCCATTACGCGCGGGGATGTTTTATTCAGGTCTTCGCGCACGCAATGTTCGAGCAGGGCGAAGTCAATAATGCTTTCGGTTTTGGCAATGCCGATTTTTTTCAGAAACATTTTGATCGCTTCGGGAGAATAGCCGCGCCGGCGCATGCCGGAAATAGTTGGCATACGCGGATCATCCCATCCGTTGACCCGGCCTTCTTCCACCAGTCGCAGCAGCTTGCGTTTGCTCATGACCGTGTTGGTCAAATTGAGCCGTGAAAATTCCCGCTGCTGCGGATGATGGATACCCAGCTGATCGAGAAACCAGTCATACAAAGGACGGTGATTCTCAAATTCCAGCGAACAGAGCGAATTGGTTACCTTCTCAATCGAATCTTCCAGGCCGTGAGCCCAGTCGTACATTGGATACACGCACCACTTATTTCCCTGGCGGTGATGGTCGGCATGCAGAATGCGGTACATAACCGGGTCACGCATATTAATGTTGGGATGGGCCATTTCAATTTTAGCGCGCAGTACGCGCGAACCGTCAGGGAATTCGCCCGTGCGCATGCGCTCGAACAGGTCCAGGTTTTCTTCAGCCGTGCGGTTGCGGAACGGGCTGTTGATACCGGGTTCGGTGAGCGAGCCGCGATTACGGCTGATTTCCTCTGAGACTTGGTCATCGACATAGGCCTTGCCGTCCTTAATAAGCTGGCTGGCCCATGCATACATCTGTTCGAAGTAATCCGACGCGAAGTACAGATGGTCGCCCCAGTCAAAGCCCATCCAGCGGATATCTTCCTTGATCGCTTCGACGTATTCGTCTTCTTCCTTAACAGGATTGGTATCATCGAAGCGCAAGTGGCATTCACCGTTATATTCTTCGGCTAAGCTGAAGTTAAGGGAAAAGGCCTTGGCATGGCCGATATGGAGATACCCGTTCGGTTCGGGGGGAAACCGGGTAACAACCTGTCCGCCCCATTTGCCGGTGCGAATGTCTTCATCGATTATCTGGCGGATAAAGTCTTTCGATTTTGGCCGGTCATCCGCGTCTGCTGC
>CAZCLS010000196.1:0-7429 GCA_964499565.1 uncultured bacterium | reverse complement strand
GATTAACAGAGGAGTTGAAGTCCAGGATCAGCCAGATCTTTTTTGGCAGGACAACCGGTTTTTCCAGGGGGATATAATACCACTTATAGGTACTTCTGTTCTGGAATCGTTTAAAAGATATGGATTCGGAATGCAGGACTTTGGATAATTTTTCATCCAGGAAATAGATTGTAAAAGAGCCCTGGGGATTATCTTTGGAACCGCCCAGGCGGCCTCCATGCACTCGCACGGCGGTAACGGTATTAGACACATCAGGCAAAGTGAATGCGATCATATGGCCTGAACCGGGCAAGGTACGCCGGCCGTCGGGGGCGCCGTCGCCATAGGAGACGATATTCGTCGCGGCGATGCAGGAAAGGGACAGGAGGACTAAAAAAGGGGCCGGTAACAGCTGGTTTTTATTCATTGTGATGACCATAAAAGGTTATAAACATTCAAAAATAGTATAGCAAATTTTTTGATGGATGATGAATGATGGTTAATGAATAGGATGGATTGGTGCTTGAGGCATCACGTAGGGCAGAGCTTCCAGCCTGCCACAGTGGCGGCATATGTATACAGATCTAACATCACCTGCGCCTACAGGAAACGTTTTATCCACCATTTCCGACTTTATGGGCAGGCTGAAAGCACTGCCCTCCCTGTTAGGGATATGTTCCCAAATCTTTAACAGATCCGTCCGGGTCGGTTTGGCCCGTGAGAGCCGAGTAGCGGCCATCGGCGTCGCGCTTCAGAAAAAGAAGAAATCTCTTTTTCTGCCTGGCATCAAAAGACACTAATCCAGGACCGTTAACGGAGACAGTTTGCGGTTCGGCCTCGCGAAGATGGAAGAAAACAAAGCTTTTAAGATCTTTGTTGCCCTTGAGAACTGCAAGCACGTTAAACGTGGTTTCAAGACCCATACCGGGCACAGGCCTGCAAATGCCGTCAGGCCCTCTACGAAAAACACTGGGGATGTCCAGCTTTTCTTTAGTTTCCTTTGTGGCAGCCGGGGTGGCAATAACAATAAGATCGGCCTCTTTGGCAAGCTTCTCATACGGCCAGCAGGGAACCGGGCGCGATTCACAGATCAACACCATTCCGGCGACCAGACAGGATACAATGGATATTCTCATCATTTTCATTCTCCTTCCTTAACAGTCTTGTTGACCATGATAATTCAACCGGGCAGTACACGTCACACAGCCACGCTCCAGCCAGACCAAGAGACTCTCCGGGTTATTTGCTGACTATCTTATACGTGGTAAGACCAGCGGTTAGCGCAAGAAACCCCGCCGCACCATACAGATAATACAATTCCGTTCTCCGCACTCTTGCAGGTTTCCGTTTAGGTGTTTTCAGCAGTTTTCGTTGCTGCGACTGGATACGAGTATACAATGGAATCAACTCCGGCACATCCTCGTTCATGCACTGCCTGACGCTTTCCTCAAAAGCTGCTGCTGACGAACTGGACATCTTCCGAAAATGAATCCTGTCATAATATTCATTATCAATGCAATACCGTTTATAATCCCGCTCTGGATCGAAGTCTCGAATATAACTCACGTGTAAGTTTCCTGTTTTAAAACGTCCCTCCGGCGCGGGTACATATGCGGAAACCTGAACAAGAAACACTGCGGCTTTGCCACGGACCAACTGGCCGATAACTTCTTCAATTCGTTTAGTACTAGGACCGCGCTCATCACCGCAGCAGATAGCATCGCTATATATGTAGTGCGTCAGAAAAAAGTGAGAGAATGGTATGGTAAGGCGGTTCGTGCCAATATTCATAACAAGACATTCCTGGGACTTACTATCCACAACGCGCAGCTGATTGCTGTTCAGCAGAAGCACAAATTCACGATCCGGCGGAATAAATCCATAATCTGCACGGGAAATGCCGCCGGCGAGGATTACGATGAGGAGTACGATTAGTTTTTTCATTGTCTTCATACACCATTCATACAAGTATAGAGCCTGTATTACGTGTGGTTCCCCGGGGGGTTAGCAAGGCACTGACTACCCTGTAGGAAAAAGAGGGCTTGGGAATATAGTGTGAATCTCATTCACCACCGGGATAAACCCGGTGGGGTCTTTTTCATGCAGGTGCTGGTAATTGGTAGTCATACGCATCTTGTTCGTATCATTCGTTATCATTATCCATTAACCATCAACCATTAGCCATCAACCATCAACCATTTTTTCAATCGGCCCGGGTGCCCTGATAGGTTGTCAGGACATACTCGAACGTTTGTTTTGTTTGCGGCGGCATGGTTAAGGTATATTTCACGGTATCCAGATCGACTTTTTCGTAGGTGCCGTAGTCACCCTTGTTTTCAATGTCCCATTTGGGCTGATTGAAATTACGGGTGATTTCCAGCAGGACGGGTATGTCGCGCGTATTCTTGACTTCTACTTTCCAGGAAGCGACATCGTCCCAACCAGTGATATTTCCTTTCCAGTCAAACTCATAATTGAGTGTGCGTGTTTCCATTAATTTAGGCTCGACTATGACATTCCGGACAGCGCCGAGATTGAGTTCCACGTCTTCATCGACGGGGATGTATTTGAAACCGGACTGGCCTTCATAAGCGAGGCGCTGCTGTTGATCGACGGTGCGGTAGACTTTGAGCATACCACCGGGGACGGGAGTATCGCCCAGTTTGTGGGCTTTGTCATTTTTAAAACTGAGGAACCGCATGACTGACGGGCCGAAGCGTTCGGCTTCAAACTTGTAAAGATTGGTGACGGGAATGTCGCTGGCTTCGAAGCTGGGCAGGCGTTTGGACCAGCCGTTGGGAATGGTTTCAGCGCCTTCAATGGTATAGAGAAAGTATTCACTCAAGCCTTCTTTAGTAATTTCCTTCGGTTTTCCGCCCCTGCCACCAACCATAACCGATTTCATTCGAGACAAGTTTTCTTTTCGTTCTGATTCCGGAGCGTTAGATGGTTTGCTGTCTGTTTCGGTGCGAGGCTGAGCAATCGGGCTTCCATAGGGAAATTCGCGCCGGGCCAGTTCGGCGATTTCGTCCAGGAGATGGACTTTGCCGACAATCAGGCGGACCTGGGCGTTTTGATATTCTTCACCGCTGGCGTTGGTGACTCGTACATACCCTTGGAGCCGCATGGTTTTTTCATCGGGAGCGAGGGTACCCATATAGAACGCGCGCCAGGAGAGGCCGCTGGTTAAATAGGTAATTTCGACTGGGACCTTGCCGCTGACGCGGCTGAGGATGTTCCAGACACCCAGGTTGCGCACGCGGGAGGGATAGACCAGTTCCTGAACATCGATGTCGGCCGCCTGCGCTTGCGGCAGCATTTCCAGACTGGTAGGGTCGATAAGCGTATTCTCCCAGGAGAACTGCAGGCGATTGACGCCGTCTTTCAGAGTAAGGGCGCGGCACTCGCGAGCTAAGGTCAGGTCGGCTGAGTTGTAAATTGTCAACTGAACCGTGTCGCGAGTCGGGAGCGTGACTAAATCGACTTTGGCGAAGGCGATAGTGGGAAAGAGCATCAGAATAAGAGAGAGAGTTTTCATAGTGTTGGTTGTCATACGCATTTAGTTCACATCGGTGGCTGGGGACAGCCACCCTCCATAGTTTCCATTTATTTTAAGTCGGCCCGGGAGCCCTGATAGGTTGTCAGGACGTATTCAAATATCTGTTTTGTTTCGGGCTGCATGGTCAATGTGTATTTCACGGTATCCAGGTCGACTTTTTCATATATTCCATAATCACCCTTGTTTTCAATATCCCATTTGGGCTGATTGAAATTACGGGTGATTTCCAGGCGGACGGGAATATCGCGGGTGTTTTTGACTTCCAGTTTCCAGGTAGTGATTTCATCCCAGCCGGTGATATTTCCTTTCCAGTCAAACTCATAATTGAGTGTGCGTGTTTCCATCAGTTTCGGTTCGACAATGACATTTCTTACTGAACCGAGATTGAGTTCCACGTCTTCATCGACGGGGATATACTTGAAACCTGACTGGCCCTCATAGGCCAAATGCTGCTGCTGATCGGCGATGCGGTAAACTTTCAGCATACCGCCGGGGACGGGAGTATTGCCCAGCTTGTGCGCTTTGTCATTTTTAAAACTGAGGAACCGCATGACAGAGGGACCGAAGCGTTCGGCTTCAAACTTATACAGGTTGGTGACGGGAATGTCGCCGGCTTCGAAGCTGGGCAGGCGTTTGGACCAGCCATCGGGAATGGTTTCAGTGCCTTCGATCGTGTACAGGAAATATTCGCTCAGACCTTCTTTCCGGATTTCCTTAGGACGATCAGACGATTCCCCGATATCAGCTAATTTCTCGCGAACCTCTAGACCCATATCATCAACTATTGATGGTTCCATGACTTTTCGTTCATAATAGTCCCGGCGGTTAGCAACAGGACTGCCATAAGGCTGTTCTCGCCGTGCCAGCGTGGCAATTTCGTCCAGCAAATGAACTTTGCCGACGATCAGGCGTACCTGGGCATTTTCATATTCTTCACCGCTGGTGTTGGTGACACGCACATAGCCCTGGAGGCGCATGGTTTTTTCATCGGGGGAGAGGGTGCCCATATAGAACGCGCGCCAGGAGAGGCCGCTGGTGAAATAGGTAATTTCGACCGGAACCTTGCCGCTGACACGGCTGAGGATGTTCCAGACACCCAGGTTGCGCACGCGGGGCGGATAGATTAATTCTTGAACATCAATGTCAGCTGCCTGAGCCTGGGGGAGCATTTCCAGACTGGTCGGGTCGATAAGCGTATTCTCCCAGGAGAACTGCAGGCGATTGACCCCGTTTTTCAGGGTAAGCGCACGGCTTTCGCGCGCTAAGGTCAGGTCGGCCGAGTTGTAAATAGTAAGCTGGACCGTGTCGCGAGTTGGGAGAGTGACTAAATCGACTTTGGCGAAGGCGATAGTGGGAAAGAGCATCAGAATAAGAGAGAGAGTTTTCATAGTGTTGGTTGTCATACGCATCGTGTTCGTATCATTAGTAATCATTATCCATTAACCATCGACCATTAACCATTTTTTCAGTCGGCACGTGTGCCGTAATAGGTAGTCAGTACATACGTGAAAATCTGTTTTGTTTCGGGCGGCATGGTCAATGTGTATTTCACGGTATCCAGATCGACTTTTTCATATATTCCATAATCACCCTTGTTTTCAATATCCCATTTGGGCTGATTGAAATTACGGGTGATTTCCAGGCGGACGGGAATATCGCGGGTGTTTTTGACTTCCAGTTTCCAGGTAGTGATTTCATCCCAGCCGGTGATATTTCCTTTCCAGTCAAACTCATAATTGAGTGTGCGTGTTTCCATTAATTTAGGCTCGACTATGACATTCCGGACAGCGCCGAGATTGAGTTCCACATCTTCATCGACGGGGATATACTTGAAGCCGGACTGGCCCTCATAGGCCAAATGCTGCTGCTGATCGGCGGTGCGATAGACTTTGAGCATACCGCCGGGGACGGGAGTGTCACCCAGTTTGTGTGCTTTGTCGTTTTTAAAACTGAGGAAACGCATGACGGACGGGCCGTAGCGGTCTTCTTCAAACTTGTAGAGGTTGGTAACGGGGATGTCGCCGGCTTCGAAACTGGGCAGGCGTTTGGACCAGCCGTTGGGAATGGTTTCGGCGCCTTCGATAGTATAGAGAAAATATTCGCTCAGTCCTTCTTTCTGGATTTCCTTTACTCCCCGGCCGTCAAAATCTGCAAAACCTAAACCTACTTTCATTTTCAAATCCCGGTATACCTCTGACTTTACCCCAGCGGATCTTGCTACCGGTTGGGTTGAGGTTTGAATGCCCGGGCTTCCGTATGGTTGGTCACGCCGGGCGAGTTCAGCGATTTCGTCCAGGAGATGGACTTTACCGACGATGAGGCGCACCTGGGCATTTTCATATTCTTCACCGCTGGTATTGGTGACACGGACATAGCCCTGGAGGCGCATGTTTTTTTCATCGGGGGAGAGGGTACCCATATAGAATGCGCGCCAGGAGAGGCCGCTGGTGAAATAAGTAATTTCGACCGGCACCTTACCGCTGACGCGGCTGATGATATTCCAGACACCCAGGTTACGCACGCGGGGGGGGTACACCAATTCCTGGACATCGATGTCGGCTGCCTGAGCCTGCGGCAGCAGTTCCAGGCTGGTCGGGTCTATGAGCGTATTCTCCCAGGAAAACTGCAGACGGTTGACCCCGTCTTTCAGAGTGAGCGCGCGGCTTTCGCGCGCTAAGGTCAGGTCGGCCGAATTATAGATAGTCAACTGGACGGAGGCGCGGATCGGCAAGGTGACTAAGTCGACCTTGGCGAAGGCGCCCGTGGCGATGCACAGCATGAGGACTAGTAGAATTTTCATGACAGAACTCCTCATATAGGCCCCCTGTGAAGCAGGGGCTTCACAGGGCAATGCCTATAGGATCTGAGCGGTTACGGGCGAATGTTCCGGCGATTGTACTGCATGGACAATTCTTTCTTGCCGTGCGGTTCCAGTTCGATCTGGAATTCAAGGGTACCGGCATCTTTTTTCTCGTACTGCAGATTACACTCTTTCATATCCCATTCGCCGGGGATATGCTGAATCATGGTAAGCTTAGCCGGTTTATCCTTGAAATTTTCTATCTTAGCCGTAATCAGTTCGTCCGTGTCATACAGGACAACCGCTTCGCTGCGATTGCGTTTGACATTGATCTGTTCCTCTTTCATTTTACGCTGAGTCACGACGATATCGCGGCTGTCGCCAATATAAACTTCCATTTTTTCGCCGACCGGGACAACTTTGGACTGGTCTTCCCCGAGGAAGATAGTGCTCTGATGCCCATCATCCTGAAACACGCGGACTTTACCATCCCAGAGGGCATTATCACCCAGGGAGTTTTTCTTGACGTTTTCGATTTTGTACATGACGGGGATACCGACATTGCCGTCAACCTTCTCGGGGTCCCAGGGCAGCAGAGCGGAGTCAAAGGTCCAGACCTTTTCGACCGGCACGGCGGCTTTATCGAAGAACAGCAGTTGTTTAGTTTCCTCATTATCGATGCCGCGATCGAAGGCTTCGCCGTAATCAAGGGTTACTCTGGCATTAGCGAAATCTTCACCGGAGAAGTTACGCAGGATGACGAAACTTTTAAGGTTGACCGCGGTTTCCTCTTTATCGGCAACCATTTTATAGGTAACGAGCCGGTCGATATTATAGAGCAGGTAACTGATTCTGACATTCACTTCCGCGGCCTGCGCGCTGTTAATTTCCCACACCAGGGCGGCTTCATTAGGGGGATAACTGACATTCAGAAGGGTCACTGATTCCGGTTGAGAAAGCACTTTGAGGCGGATGGAATCAGCATCGATACTGACACCGTTCCAGGAAAAGTCAACTTTGTTCAAACCCTGCTGCAAGGTCAGGACCCGTTCCTCTTCGATCAGAGTGGCGGAGGGATTATCGAGGCGGAT
>CAZCLS010000195.1:0-7524 GCA_964499565.1 uncultured bacterium | reverse complement strand
AATATATTGCTTCCTGCGGTGAAGGAGAATATACCTGGGACCGGCCGGCAGTTTTTACTATTATCAATCCTCTCGACCGTGAAATAACCGGGCAGGCCAGTCTGCCGCTTACCAATACCGACCGGTTCAGACTCAAACAGGGTTTCGGCATTGTTGCTGAAAACGGCGAGTCGATCCCAGCCCAGATTCTGGAAACAAACACGATAGGAATTGTTCTTACCCTCGGCCCGGGCGAACGGAAAACTGTTGCCGTGCGGTATGCAGATGAAGCTGCGACTGTCCGAAAGAAAACCGCTGGTAAAAATAAATATGAAAACAAGTTTTACCGGGCAAGATGGTCAGCGAAGCGCGGATTGTATTCTCTGACAGATAAACACACCGGTACGGATGTTTTGAAAGACAGCCCGTACGGATTGGGCACGCCGGTGTATCAGCGTTTTGCCGCCGAAGCGCGCTATGAGTATGCCGGGGGTGTTTTATATACCAGCCCGGGCAAACATGAATGCATACTGGAACACGGTACACTCGTAACGGCGGAAGTGGGTGAGGATGGACCGCTGTACACGCGCTGCGATTACACCTACGCTGTGCAGGGCGCATCGACATACATCGTTCAGGCGTATTTCTATCATGAGCTGCCCTGGATAGAAATAAGAATTAACCTGACCAAGGACAGCGTAACGGATCCGGAAGGCATGTACGCGATGTTCCCGTTCAGTATACAGGATGGAACCTGGTATCTTGACCGGCCTAGCTATCCTGTGCGGCCGGGAATTGACCAGCTGCCGGGCAGCTGCTGTGATTACTATGATGTTCAGACAGGCGCGGTATTGTCGGGAGCCGGAGAAGGCCTGGCGCTGACTATGCAGGACGCGCCGCTGGTGATGATTGGCGGACTGCGACTATGGACCTATGCTCCTGCTATCCAGCCGGAAGGATACCTGTACTCGTGGTTATGCAATAATCGCTGGCATACCAATTTCAAGGCGGAATGCGGCGGCTGTTATCAGTTTAGCTATAAGCTGGAAATGAATCCCGGTTTCAGCGATGCCGGCAAGGGAATTGAAGCCTGCGGGCGGCACGCGTATCCTTTTGTCACCGTCAGAAAGTAAAAAAGGCGCATGAAAAACGGAAAAAAACAATTGTCACTGATTCTGGCCTCCGGATCACCCCGGCGCAGCCGCATGTTGAAAATTTTGCGGATTCCGTTTAAAATAGTAGTCAGTTCCTATACAGAATCGCATGATATCCATACCAGGCCGCACCGGATCGTGCTGGCTCATGCGCGCGGCAAGGCGGCTGACGTAGCCGGGCGGATCACAAAGGGAGTTGTCGTTGGCGCGGACACGCTGGTATACCGGGATGGAACGGTGTATGGCAAACCTGAAAATTACGTGGATGCTCTGCGCATGCTTACAGAGCTGCAGGGCAAAACGCATTATGTGTATACCGGCCTGGCATTGTATGATACCGGCCGGGGAGTCTGGGTGGAAGGATATACCCGGACGAAAGTCGACATGCGGCCATTGACGTTGAAGGAGATAGAGCATTATTTCACGTTGATCAATCCGCTGGACAAGGCGGGAGCATATGCGATCCAGGATGCAGGCAGTATGATAATAGAGCGGATAAGCGGCTGTTATTATAACGTGCTGGGTTTTCCGATCGCGAAGCTGGAAGAGATGCTCCGGCTGCTTGGATATTCTCTTTTTAATACAGAATGAACATAGCGCAACGGATGTTGCGCGTTTACAGGACTATATATGAGATTGATTTTGTTTCCCAACACCCGCGAACAGCAACTCGTAGAATTACGCGAGTCTGCCGCTACAATCGGGCGGGCCGAGGATAATCTGATTATACTGGCCGGCCGTGAAATAGCCGATTACCATGCCCGCATATTCCAGAGCGAGGGCTGCTGGTATATAACCGATATTTCCGGGCGCGGTGATATCATGGTCGATGGAGAACAGGTCGAACGGGCTGAATTGGTGGTCGGCAGCCGGCTCAACATCGGCGGAGCGGTCATACTGGTTACGGCGCTCGAGGCGGGGACGGCACTGGTACAGGCTGCATCAGGTCAGATGCAGCTTAGCGAGCAGCAGGGTTCGCCTCAGAACTATGGCATGCCGGTACAATATGAAATGGGATCGTCGGCAACCGTATCGAGCGTGTTGCCGCGCATGGCATTGATCTTCTCGTTATGCGGCCCCTTCCTGCTTGGCATGGGCTGGCTATTAGGGGGCATTTTCGGTGTGATTTCTTTAAGCCGGTCGGCCACCAGACAGTCGGGACGGCGGATTGCCTGGTGGGCGGTAGTCATCAGCATATTCTGGATCATCGTCATGAGCGCCGGACTGACGTTTTTCAGCTGGTCTCATCTGCGTGATATTCACATAGCCCGGAATGAAGGCAAGGTTGAAGCGTTGATGAAAGCTATTACCGTGACGGAATACTTTGTAAAGTACGCGGAGTTATATGACGCCGACCAGGATGAGGTGAGTGAATACGTTGGTTTTGACAAATTGCAGGAGTCTAATTACCACGCAATGAACGACAACCTGGCGGAATCCCCGTTACAGAACGGCTATTATTTTAAAATGAAGCGTGCTGATGAAAGCGGGTTTGTCTGCGTGGCGGTGCCGGTGGAATATGGAATCACGGGTCGCAAATCATACTGGATAGACGACCAGGGCCGGATGTATGCTCTGGACATCAAGGGAGCGGAATTCAAATCAAATCCGATTAACGTCAGCGAAAAAGATCAAACACCGACTATAATCGAAACGGTCGGCAATGAGTTGGCGGGGGACATAGCCCGGGTTGCGGAAAAGGCGTTTAAGAGTGAAGAATACGGGCGCTGCAAGCGTATAATTGAGAATATCCGCAAATTGTTTCCGCATTCTCCCTCGGCGACTGACCTGGCGACGCTGGACAACAACACTACGCCGTTCCTGATCGAATTCAAATCACGCGAACTGTTTGAACGGGCCGAGGCGCTGATACAGGCTAATCAACTTGACGCGGCGATCCAAACCATGCGCATGCTCATCAGCCAGTATCCGTCATCATCTCTGGCTGGGTCTACAACGATAAAAATCGCCGAACTGACGGAAAACCGTGCCTGGCAGGAACTGGAGCGGGCGGAAACGTATCTGGAGCAGAAACAACTTGACCTGGCACTGGGAACTCTGCAGGGCATCAGTCAGAAATATCCGGAAGCAGCTAATATCGGGAAACTGAAAGACCGCATAGCGACGTGTGAAACAGCGATAATGAAACTTATGGAAGCCGAGTCGGCGGAATTGCTGGTGAAAGCCCATAAGCTCGAATCGGAAAACGAGTATGAAGAGGCCTATACTATTTATCTGACGATCAAAAACCGGTACGGCAAAACGCGCGCGGCCGAAGGCATAGACGAAGTGCTGAAGAAAAACCGCAAAATGATTGAGGAGCTGGAAGCCAATACCCGCATTGATGAAGTCTTGAAATTAAAGCGCGAGACGGAGATGCCCAGAATTCTGTCGCTGATAGAATTGCTGGAACGGGGTTACGCGCACACCGAGGCATATGTAAAAAACCAGCAGGTGATTACGCGGCTGAAACATGAATGTCAAGCCTACAAATATATCAGTGACGCGCGCGAAAAACTGAAAGAGGAAAGCCACCGGGCGGCATTGGCCAGTCTGGAGCTGGCGATAAAGGAAGACCCGAGCGTGGAAGTGACGATGAAAGAGGAGCTGGAGCAGTGTTTCCTGACCTTGGGCGATGCCGCGTTTGAAAACCAGGATTACAAACAAGCCCTGCAATATTACAACCGCTATATTCAACTTGAGCCGCGTTACTCGCAATTGAATGTAAAAAAGCTTATGGAATGCCAATTCCAGCTGGCCCGCATGGAATTCCAGAATGAGAAGTACCTGGAAGCAGAGAAACATCTGCTGTCATGCTCCGAACGGTATAATACCAATCCTGAATATAATTTCCTGTTCGGCCGGGTGCTTATGAATCTGGGCAAATGGGAGGGAGCGGTAACGCGCCTGGCGAACAGCGTGGCGCCTGACACATCTTTTGCCCGGGAAGCGCGACTGTACTGGGCTCTGGCCCAATACCGCTACGCGCTGAATGAGGGTGAAGTGCTGCGGCAACTGGTAATGGAGGATGATGAATTCGGCCGGATCATAAAAAGCTATAATATAGCATTTGATGTTGTCGGCCGGACAAACGCGATCCAGAAGCTGAATGTAGCCACAATCAGCGCTACCCAGAACAAAACGTTCGCGGAACTTACCACGGCTTTGTGCGCGTTGCTGGATGATCTGGCAGTCGATTCAGAGCGGCTGGTGCAGTTGGACAAAGACAATACTGATCAGAAACTGGCGCAAAGGACAAAAATCCGGTCTCGTATCCAGGACCTGCCCAATCAGCTGCATGTCATCCGCGCGGCCCAATCCGCGGATGTGTACCGGAAAGTCAAAATAACGGAGCAGCTGGCCAAAGTGCATAAACTGTTTCAAACATTGAACCAGGCTCTGGCCGGGATTTCAAGCACGAAGAAAACCCCTGAAATGTCAAAAATCATAACCCAGATTTCTGATAAAGTCAGTCTGCTGCGCGCCGCCCAGGAAACGCTGACATTGTATACCGGATTGGAAGACCAGCGCCAGCGCACCGTAATCAGTATCGTCGAGAACTTTGTCGACCGTCTCTCCGTCAATTCCGCTAACGCGTCAGTGCTGAAAAAGAACGCTGATGATCTGCGGGATTTGTATACCTCTATTAAAGAAACCGAACTGGCCGTCTCCGCTTTGCGTAATATCGCGAGCGCTTACGCGATCGCGCCGCCTATGACCAGTATGATTCTTTCCGAGCCTACCGCCGCTGAAACGGCCAAAAAGGTTATACAACATGAGGCTGAGAAAAAATGACGCGCTCCTGTATACTTCACACGGTTACATCACATGAGTAAATCCCGGATACACAAGCAGCCTGACCTGTTATTGATCCTGGGTACAGCCACGGATGCCTGCCGGGCAGCCGGCGCTATGCTGTGTTCGAAACGGCGTTCATCCGCGTTCACTGTCATGAAGCGTGACCGGCATGATGTCAAACTGACCGCCGACCGTGATGCCGAGCGGGCAGTTATCCGGGCGCTGCGCTCGCGCCGGCCCATGGATGGCATAATCGCTGAAGAGCGCGGCGCCGACCGGAAGGTCTGTAATGGCGTCTGGATCGTCGACCCGCTGGACGGGACAGTCAACTATTCCCACGGTCATCCTCACTTCTGCGTTTCGATTGCCTGGGCCTGGCAGTCGGACGTGATAGTGAGTGCCGTGTACGACCCGCTGCGAAACGAGATGTTCACCGCTATTAAAGGGCGGGGTGCGTGGTGCAACGGTAAGAAGATCAGAACATCAACGGAAACCGTGCCGATCCGGTCACTGCTGACGGTCGGATTCGGCAAAACGGATGCCGGAGATGCTGAACATACGACCTTCCGCGAGCTGTTGGAATCGTTTCAGCGCGTGCGGTTGTCCGGGTCGGCCGCGTTAGACCTGGCTTATGTAGCCTGCGGGCGGCTGGACGGGTATGTGGAATCACGAGTGTATCTGTGGGATATAGCCGCCGGCATGTTGCTGGTGGAGGAAGCGGGCGGTAGAGCCCTCAGCTGGAAAAGATCGCTCCCGTATCACTATGCCTGTGTAGCCAGCAACGCCCCGCTGTCGCAATCCCTGCTGAAAAAAGTTTCAATGGAGCCCGCTGACAATGCACGAACTGGCATTGATGACATCTCTGGTTGAACGCGTATGTGAAATAGCCGGTCGGGAAGAAGCCGCCCGAATAATCACTATTACCGTTATACGCGGTGAATTGAGCGGGGTCATTCCTGAAGCGTTGACATTCTGCTTTGATGTGTGTGTCGCCGGCACCTGTGCCGAAGGGGCCAGGCTGGAGATACGGGAAGAGGCCGCGGCCTGGTCGTGCCGGCAGTGTGGAGCCGCGTGCAGTATAGTGGAAGAGACGGTTATGCCGTTATGTCCCGCGTGCGGCAGTCAGGATCTTGAGCTGAAGTCCGGGAGAGAGTTCAGGCTTGAATCAATCGAAGTGGAATAACCCTTTCGTTTCAATAAATATGGTACAATAGAAGCAGGGGAAAGATATGAATATGAATAATTGTTCATTTTTTGCGTCTATTGATTGAATAGCTAAACAGGCGCAGCGCCTTTCACCTCAAATTGGAGGATAGAACAATGAAAGCACCATCACTGAGTATCCGAACTTTTCCTGTTGTCATTATATCCGCCGCGATTGTCCTGACTCTCAACACGGCTTTTGCCGGAGTCAATGTCGGCGTCGGTTTTCCCGGCGTTGGCGTGGGCGTTGGCTTGAATGAAGGCGGTGTTGGCGTTGATGTCGGTGTCGGCGGCGTCGGTGTCGGTGTCGGCGTAGGAGATCGCGGTGTCGGTGTGGATGTGGGCATCGGTAATGTCGGCGTGAATGCCGGCGTATCTCCGTATGTAGTACCAATGGAACCGGATACCTCAATCATCAACGACCCGGTTGAGCCGGGGCCGGAACTGGATTTTGACACGTGCTATGAATCGCTTGAACCGTATGGCACCTGGTACCAGGAAGAGGAACATGGCTGGGTATGGGTGCCCGCTGATGTGTCCGATTCATGGAAACCATATACCAACGGTCGCTGGGTGAATACGAATGCCGGCTGGCTCTGGATAAGTGATTATTCCTGGGGGTGGTTAGCCTTTCATTACGGGCGCTGGTACCAGCATCCCCGGCTCGGATGGTACTGGGTTCCCGGCTATGAATGGTCACCGGCCTGGGTGTCGTGGTATTCTACTGATACGTATGTTGGCTGGGCGGCAATACCGCCGGTGGTCGGCACGTCTTCCTTCTATATTCAGCCGTCGGACTGGTGCTTTGTCAGTTATGACTGCTTCCTCTATCCGCGCGTCTGGAATTATTCAGTTCCGGTGTATTATGTGTCTTCCGCGGTCTGCTGGCCTTATTGGTATCCCTGCGGCTATTTTTATTATAACTGGGGGTACTGGAACTATTTCGGCGACTATTGCGGCTGGTATGGTCCCCGGGTGAGTGTTGTCGAACATCATGTCAATCGGCGGGTACACCGCTATAACGTCAAAGAAACCTATCGCAGTTCGCGTAACGGGCGCTATAGTAACAATTCCATTGAAGTTTACCGGCCTGCCGCGCGTGACTCGCGCCGCGACAGGCGTGAAGCCAATGAAATCATCAGGCGTTCAACCACCGAACGAAGCGATCTGCGCCGGTCGGATAATCCGCGGATTCGTGAAAGCAGCAGGGATGGCGAGTTTAACAGTACTCGCATAAGTACCCGCGGTCTTGAGAAAACAGCCTTTTCGCGAAATTCTTCAACCCGAGAACAGGTCAATAATAAAAACCGGACGGGACTGGAACGTTCCCCTGGAAACGACCCGCCGGGCAGGGAATCAGGTGTATCTCGCAGCCGCTTCCCCGGCGATT
>CAZCLS010000194.1:0-7532 GCA_964499565.1 uncultured bacterium | reverse complement strand
TGGAACAATGCCGGCAACTGGCAGGAAGCCGTGTTTCCCAATAGTGCCGTAGACCGGGCGGAATTTGTTTTTGTGAACGACACCGGATCTCTGCATCTGAACCTGGGAGAAGATATAACAGTCGGCAACATCAGCATGGTCGACAATTCCAACAACAGTATCTTCCTGGAAGGCAGTAACACCCTGACGTTTGACACCGGAACAAACACGGCGGTCTGGGAACGGCGGCGGAATGTGAGTTCGGGCAATGCCCTGCGCATGGAAGTGCCGTGCAGTCTGCATCTGGCGTCCAACCTTGAGGCAACCTGGCAGGTGCAGAGACAGATACCGGTCAGAGGCGTTATAAGCGGACCTGGCCGTTTGACGATCAGGTACCGACAGCAGGCTTCGGATGCCAACACGGTAGAATTCGGCGGCAGTGCCCCGAACACCTATGCCGGCGGCACAGTATTGAATGGTGACAGCGGTACGGCGATAAACGAAACCTTCAAAGCCACCAAGAACGGTGCATTCGGCAGCGGTGATGTGCGGCTGAATGCGTACGCTGTGCTCAACCTGACCGATCAGGGAGGGGCAGACGACATGATCAGCGACACGGCCACGTTGTACCTTGTCAGCAGCGGAAGCGCCGCGGCGCGTATGAAGCTTGATGATGGTGTGAACGAAACCGTGCATGAGTTGTACATCAATGGTGAGCAGCAATACAGCGGCACCTTTGGCGGCAGCGGCAGCAGCGCGGAAATAATTCTGGACAATTATTTCAGCGGCAATGGCATACTAACCGTGCTGAGCGGCGGCCAGGGACCGGGCGAGATTCACAACAGACCCGCGAGTGAAATCAGTACGAGCGGAGCCACGTTAAACGGCATGCTTGATGCTACCAACAGTTCTCCGACACGTGTGTTTATCTACTGGGGACCAACTGACGGCGTCACGGACCCGGGACAATGGGAACATGACGTCGACCTGGGAACGCGGGGACCGGGCTCGATCTCCACTTCTGTCAGCGGTCTCGCGCCGCTGGAAATAGTGTATTACCGCTGCTGCATATCGAACAGCCTTGGTGTAAGGTGGGCGAGTCCGGCGGAAACAGTGAAACTACATGGGCCGCCGGAGATTCAGAATGAGCAGCCGATCATCCGCAGAGATTATGTTATGCTGCGCGGAACTATGATTGCCACGAACGGCTTTCCTACATTCGCGCGGGTATACTGGGGAACCAATGATGCCGGAACAAGTGCCGGCGGCTGGCAGTCATTGGCGGAATTAGGCCCGAGCGCGAATGGGATACTGACGACAAACATAACCGGCTTGACAGAAGACCAGCGCTACTATTTCCGGTTTTTTGCCACGAACGCTGCCGGCACGGCCTGGGCTGCCGGCACGGATTCATTTACCGCACCAGGCAGTTTAACCTTCAATGATGTCACCTTTTTCAGCATATCGGACTCGCATTACGAAGCGACACCGGAAGAAAACACGCTCAAGACGGCGGCTGTGGACCGTATGAACGCATTGCCGGGCATTGCATTTCCGGCCGCGCTGGGGGGAGGGCAGGTGGATGTGCCGCGGGGAGTGCTTGCCCTGGGCGACTTGATAAATAGCGGTGGCAACGCTTCTCTGAACACGAGTCAATTGACGCAATGGACAAACGATTTTGGCGTCAACGGAGAAAAGCGGGTGATGTTCCCCGTGTATGAAGGCTTCGGCAATCATGATTTGAGTTCAAGTCACCTGGTACAGAATGCCATTAAAGCCCGAACCCTGGAGCGGATAGGATTAAAATCGGTATCGAGCAATGGTCTGCATTATTCCTGGGACTGGGACGCGGTCCATTTCGTGCAGGTAAACCTGTTTCCGGGCGATGTCCACCAGACGCCGAATTACAGTGCGATCCACGATCCGGAATACGCGCTGGACTTTCTGAAAAAGGATTTAGCGCTTAATGTCGGTGGCAGCGGCCGGCCGGTCATTATCGCCCAGCATTACGACCCGCGCGACAACTGGTGGACGGAGAACCAGAAATCAAACTTTTTCAATGCTATTACAAATTACAATGTTATCTGCATCATCCACGGCCATACAGGGACCGGCATCTACAAATGGCGCGGGCTTGATGTTGTCAATGACGGTAACCTGGCGGCTTCGATCTTCGTGTTTCATGTAACCTCAAACCGTCTGTATGTGGCCCAGCGCAAAAGTGATGATACCTGGGGAGCGACGTTGTCGAAATCAATTGTGATTCCCGGGGTGCCCGAACCGGCAGGAATTAGTATTAGTGTCGTTTCAATAGTGCTGCTGAGTATCAGGCGATTTCGGAAGATGAAGAAGCCTGGAGGAGTTTTTACAAAATGTTAAAAGAAGGGATCAGCATGGTCTGCAGATCAGTGATAATCATGTGCCTGGCAGCAATATGCGCAGCCGGTATCGAGGCCGGCACCTACGATTACGCCGGCACGCACCATAACAGCGGAGCCAGGGAAAACGACTGGAACAGTGCCGCCAGCTGGGCCAATGGGCCGGGAGCGTATCCCGACGCGACGGGAGATACGGCCCGCACCGTTGCGAATGTCGCGGGGGATGTGTGGCTGTATCTGAATGAGGACATAACCGTTGGAACACTCAGCTGGCAAGGCAATCAACTGTTCCTGTATCCCGGCTCGCCTGAAGGTGCCTTGACAGTCGCGACGGGCGGAGGCCCGGCATTCTGGGCAATAAGTACACCCTACCGGTTTAAAATATACGCTGACATGATGCTTGCCGTCGATCTGGTTATATCCAACACCAACACGCGTGAAGCGGAACTGGACGGGATTATCAGCGGGCCGGGAAAACTGAACATAGTCTGGAACCAGAGCCAGGCGAATGACGGCTATGAATTTCTGTTAGGTGAAGCGGGAGACGGACCGAACAGCTACAGTGGGGGAACTGAGCTTAGCGCAGTGAACGGCGGGATGCGAGGAGAATTCCGGGCACGCAAGAACGGCGTATTCGGCAGTGGTGATGTAATTGTGCAACCCAACGCGACGCTGATACTGAACCACAGCGGCACGACAGACGATATGATAGCTGACAGCGCGACATTACAATTACATACACAGGCGGGAGCATATGCGCTGGTACAGTTGGAAACAGGAGTGCGGGAAACAGTAGACAGACTGATTCTGGGAGGAGTAGAACAGTTTCCCGGTACATATGGAGCCTCAGGCAGCGGGGCGGAGATACTTAAAGACAACTATTTCAGGGGCTCAGGCGTCCTGACTGTGCTGTCCGGTCCACCGGGGCCTGGAGGCATTAACAATGGAACAGGAGCCACGCATATAACAGCGAACGGGGCCGAATTGAACGGGGAGGTTTTATATACGAATTATTCGCCAACCAGTGTCTTTATATACTGGGGAGCGAACGACGGCGGCAGTGAAACAACAGCCTGGGAACACGAGCTTGAAATAGGCATCCGGGGTCCGGGACCTTTTTCAGCATGGGCCGGTGGCGGCAGTCCCCTGCAGACATTGTATTACCGCTGTTATATAACGAATGTGTTAGGCGTCATGTGGGCAGCACCTTCGGTAGGATACAAACTGCACGGTCCGCCGGAACTGAGAAACGAGAGAGCGATTTTGCGGGCTGATTCGGTTATTCTGCGGGGAACGGTAGATGATACGAACGGGTATCCGACAACAGCCTGGATCTGCTGGGGAACGGCAGACGGCGGGACTAACGCCGGCGCCTGGAACACAGTGCAGTTGATCGGAAATGTTAGCAATGGACCGTTTGCCTTCATAGTCTCAAATCTCACTGAGCATGCGCGTTATTATTACCGGGCATACGCGACGAACAGCTTTGGAGAAGCCTGGGCGGAGACAACCGCGTCGTTTGCCGCTCCGGGCCGGCCGGGAACGAATGACATCACCTTTTTCTGCATATCGGATATACACTACGGACTGGCGCCTGAAGTCAACACATTAGCGCCCTTGATGGTTGACCGCATGAATGAGCTGCCGGGGACAGCCTGGCCGGCAGGGATAGACGACAGCGTTGTGCAGCCGCCGCGCGGCGTTGTGGTTGCGGGAGACACGGCTACGAGCAGCCTGGCGGAGGAGTGGGCCATGTTTACACGGGATTACGGGCTGCAAGGGGAAGGTCGCCTGGCATACCCGGTGTATGAAGGGTATGGCAACCATGACGGAGGAGACACGGTTGTACAGCAGATGAAAAATCGCACTCCGCAAAGAAAAGGAGTGACACGCATATCAGCCGATGGCTATCATTATTCCTGGGATTGGGATTTTCTGCACCTGATACACTTGAATGTTTCTCCCGGATTGACATATCATCCGTACGATCCGCGCTTCAGTTACACATTTCTGACGAATGACCTGGCATTATCGGTTGGTGACAGCGACCGGCCGGTGATCATATTTCAGCATTTCGGGTATGATGCCAGCAGCTCGGGCTGGTGGCCGGCGCAGGACCGCACTAATTTTTTTGAGGCGATAGCACCCTATAATGTAATAGCCGTGGTGCACGGCCATGCGCATGACAATGGATTTTACACGCGGGAAGGCATCACGATCTGCAACACACCGCATATTCACACGAACATAGAAGAGCCGGCCCAGCACGGATTTCTCGTGTTTCATGTTACATCCAACTCACTGCATGCCGCGGTGCGCACGAGTGAGGACACCTGGGGAGCGACGCTGGAAGAAACAATCCCCGTGCCGGAACCGGCGGGAATTCTGTCTGTCGTGATAGCCGGGCTGATATACTATGCAAAAAACACTCATCTGAAAACACGGGGAAGGATTCGATGAAACAACGTAATTCAATCTTCTGCATGACAGCAATTATCCTTTTCAATGTACCATTGGGGTGTGCCGCCGGGGTAGCAGCTGGCACATATGATTATGCCGGCACGCATCACAACAGCGGCGCTAAAGAAAACGACTGGAACACCGCCGCGAGCTGGGCTAACGGTCCGGGGGATTTTCCCGACGCGACGGGAGACACAGCCCGGACAGCGGCAAATGTTGCCGGAGATGTGTGGCTGTACCTTAACGAGGATATAACAGTTGGCACATTCAGATGGCAGGGAAATCAGGTATACCTGTATCCCGGCTCGCCTGAAGGCACATTGACGGTCGCGACAGGTGGAAGCCCGGCATTCTGGCCGGTCAGTACAACGTATCGTTTTAAAATCTACGCGGATATGAACCTGGTCAGTGACCTGGTGATATCCAATACAAACAGTCGCGAAGCTGAGCTGGATGGAATCATCAGCGGTCCGGGGAAACTGATCCTGGTCTGGAATCAAGGCCAGATAAATGACGGGTATGAATTTTTCCTGGGTGAAGTGGGAGAGGGACCGAACAGTTACAGTGGCGGAACGGAACTTCAAGCAGTAAACGGTGGGATGCGCGGAGAGTTCCGGGCCCGCAAGAACGGCGTATTTGGAAGCGGAGACGTTATTGTTCGTCCCAAAACAACCTTGATCTTGAATGATATCGGCATGACAGATGATATGATAGCGGACAGTGCGGCGGTTCGATTAAACAACGATAGCGGGAATTATGCGGTTATGCAATTGGGAGGCGGAGTAGCGGAAACCGTTGGAGCATTGTATATAAACGGTGAAAAGCAATATGCCGGAACGTATGGAGCAAGCGGCAGCGGTGCCGAGACTATCCTGGACAATAATTTTTCCGGCAGCGGCATTCTGACGGTACTGACCGGCAGTCTCAGTCCGGGAGAAGTGCGCACGACCGCGGCGACCGGTATCAGCACAAATGGAGCTACGCTTAACGGAATAGTTGACATAACTAACGCATCACCGACATATGTATTCATGCATTGGGGTACCAGTGATGCGGGAATGGATTGGGAAGCATGGGAACACACTGAAGCGCTGGGTATGGGCGGACCAGGTTCATTTTTAAAAACAATCAGCGGGCGGATCCCGCTTGAAAAACTATACTATCGCGGTTGCATAAGCAACAGTCTTGGCATAAAATGGGCCAGCCCCAGCGCACTAGTCAAGCTGCATGGACAGCCTGAAATAGAAAACAGCCTGCCGATCCTGCGGCGTGATTTTGTGGCATTGAGAGGGACACTAAGCGCGACAAACGGATTTCCCACCATGGTCACGGTTTATTGGGGGACGACTGATGGCGGCTCCAGCGCTGCTGCATGGCAGTCATCGGCAGCATTGGGCTATGCCGGGCCAGGTTTGATAACGACAAATATATACGGCCTGGAAGAAGACGCGCGCTACTATTATCGATTTTACGCCGAAAACGCCGCCGGGAAAGCCTGGGCAGCTGAAAGTGAAACATTTACCGCGCCGGGAGAACATACGTTCAATGATATTACGTTTTTCAGTGTGTCCGACTGCCATTACGGTGCGACATACGAAGAAAACGCGTTGATGCGGGCGGGCATCGACCGCATGAACACTCTGCCGGGCACGGCATATCCAGCCGGCGCGGGCGGAGGGATAGTGGATGTACCGCGAGGAGTGCTGGCGTTGGGAGATCTGATCAATGACGGAGCGAATACTACACTTCAGAAATTGCAATGGACACAATGGACAAATGATTTTGGTGTCAATGGCGAGTGCCGCGTGAAGTACCCGGTCTATGAAGGCTTCGGCAACCATGACTTGAACGCCAACCTTTTTATTCAGGACCAGATCAAGGCCCGCACACAGGAGCGGATTGAGCTTACTGCGATCTCTTCAAACGGATATCACTATTCATGGGACTGGGACCGGGTTCATTTCCTGCAATTGAATCTGTTTCCGGGAGATGTCCATGAAACGCCGAACTACGGTCCGGTTCATGACCCCCAATATGCCCTGGCGTTTCTCAAACAGGATTTGGCCACGCATGTCGGCGACAGCGGCCGGCCGGTTGTTATCGGGCAGCATTATGATCCGCGTGACAACTGGTGGACGGAAAACCAGAAATCAAACTTTTATAATGCTATTACGAATTACAATGTCATCTGCATTATCCACGGCCACACGGGAACCGGCATCTACACGTGGCGAGGCCTGGACGTAGTCAATGACGGCAATCTGGGCGCGTCGGTTTTTGTCTTTCATATAACCACCAACCGCTTGCATGTTGCTCAATACCGCAGTGATAACACCTGGGGAAGCACTCTGACAAAACCGATCTCATTACCACCGATACCTGAACCGGCGCTAATCGGTCTGAGTATAGCAGGAATGCTTTATTTCACGCGAAAACGCATAATAAATGAAAAAAAGCTTCCAAAAGCCGTGTATTAAAAAATACGGTTTCGTTTTTTCCGGAATTACGGTATAATAACAGTATAATAGTATACTATAAGTAACGGACGACACTATGCTGTATTATACATGTAAAAAAACACACGGAATCGCTCTCATCGCCGTGCTGGCTGTATTGACCGTACTGGCAATACTGGCGGCGGCGTTTATCGTGTTTATGAACATCAACCGCAGCGTGGGCGAGATCAGCGTGGCCAAGGTGCAATCGGACATGCTG
>CAZCLS010000193.1:0-7533 GCA_964499565.1 uncultured bacterium | reverse complement strand
AACGGCCGCAAGTCCCGCGTGGTTATTATCTTCAGCAGCAGCTTGATCGCGAAGAACCCCACTACCGCCGCGATCGCGACTCCCAGCAGCATCACACCCCGCTGATCAGGCTTATACACCCAATCAATTCTGAAACTCGGGTCCATGACATCTTTCAGAAAAGCGCCCAGGATAATCGGAATAGACATCAGGAACGAAAAGCGCGCGGCAAACTCGCGCGACAAACCGGCCCGCAAGCCGGCGTAGATAGTCGCCCCGCAGCGTGATATGCCCGGAATAACCGCCAGAGCCTGGAACAGACCGATAACAAGCGCGTTCATGTAGGTTAGACCTTCGGAACCTTTACCGCGCGCACCGGTCTTGATGCGGTCTTTGATAATGTCATCGCTGGGACCAATCATGAAGTAAGCCGTGGCAATAAACGCAGCACCAACGAATTTGTACGGTTCCAGTACCATGCCGTTATTAAATTTATACCCATTTTCACAGAATATTCGATCCAGAAATCCCGTGAAATAAAAACCGACCAGTCCGGCGGGGATCATTGTGATCAGAATCGCCGTCGCGATCTTTAATCCATCCGGTTCACGCCGGACTACCTTACCGATGATAGAAACGATATCGCGCCACAGTGCCGCGCAAACAGCCACAAGTGTGCCGACATGCAGCAGCACAATATAATTTAATGAAATATTGTGGACACCATAGAAATAGCGTACGACGACCAGATGACCGGAACTGGAAATCGGGAGGAATTCGGTCAGTCCCTGGACAATGCCTATTATTATCGCGTCAAGATTTGTCATGAATAACCGGGTGGCAGTTAATAGAGTAAACAGGAATCAAGTGGTACGGTTCGAATCGGCATCAGGGAGCTTCGGCTGTAACCGTTTGGGGGTATTCCTGGTCGGGTGATGTGTTGAGGGGGCCGGCAAATGCCGCAATAATTATTATCGCTGCTATTACTATGCCTGTCAGGATCGCATAGACTGGTATTTCAACTTCATTTTTTTTAACGTTTTGTTCTGTCTGGCGCGTTTCCATACTGCATCCTTTCTGTAAAGTGCTCTGCGTTATCTGATAAAAACTGTTTATATCGGATTATACCAAAAACATTCTGCTGGTTCAACTTATTGCAATATATCCGGCAAAATGATACAATATCGACACATGGTAAGTATACCATTGTGGGGGATAAATCTGCATGGTTGACCCGTCTGAAAACACGCTTTCCAGGCGGCTAAATCAGTAGAATTGTCTTTTCCCCCGCCTGATAATATGATTTATACGCCTTGAGCGTACCGGCGTATTACTCGATTTAACATTACACGAGGAGACTGCAATGGCAATCAACGTAGGAATTAACGGTTTTGGACGAATCGGCCGCCTGGTTTTTCGGGCCGCAATTACTGACCCCGCTGTCCAGGTTGTAGGAATTAACGACCCCTTCATTGACACGGAGTATATGGCCTATATGCTTAAATACGATACCGTGCATGGCCGCTTCAAAGGCAATATCGAAGTCAAAGACGGCAAACTTATCGTCAACGGCCAGACTGTTTCAGTCTATGATAAAATGAATCCGGAAGAAATTCCATGGAAAGAATGCGGCGCGGAATATATCCTGGAATCAACCGGTGTATTTACCGTTATTGATAAAGCCAAAGCCCATCTCGCCGCCGGCGCTAAAAAAGTCGTTATCTCCGCCCCGTCCAAAGATGCCCCGATGTTCGTTATGGGCGTCAACCACGAAAAATACAAAGGCGAAGATATCGTTTCTAACGCCTCATGCACGACCAACTGCCTGGCCCCGCTGGCCAAAGTTCTTAATGACACCTGGGGTCTCGCCGAAGGCTTGATGACGACGGTCCATGCCACGACCGCTACCCAGAAAACCGTTGACGGTCCGTCCAAAAAGGATTGGCGCGGCGGCCGCGGCGCGGCGTTTAATATCATTCCCTCAAGCACAGGCGCCGCCAAGGCCGTCGGCAAGGTTATCCCGGAACTGAACGGAAAACTTACTGGTATGGCCTTCCGGGTTCCGACTGCCGATGTATCGGTTGTCGATCTGACCTGTAAGCTTGCGAAAGAAGCTACCTACGAAGAAATCTGCGCTGAAATGAAGAAAGCCTCTGAAACATACCTTAAAGGGGTTCTGGGTTATACCGAGGAATGTGTCGTTTCGTCTGATTTTATCGGCGAAACCTGTACCTCCGTGTTTGATGCCAACGCTGGAATTATGCTTAATTCCACGTTCGTCAAAGTTGTTGGATGGTATGATAATGAATGGGGCTATTCCTGCAAGTGCGTTGATTTGATTAAACATATGGCGAAGTAAACAATGTTTCGTGAGAGCCTGGTGCTCTAATCCAGGCTCTCACCCTCTCACCCTAAATCCGCACCTGCGTCTATCGCGGAATTAGGGTTTCACTCTGAGGAGAATGTCATGGCTAAGCTGTTTATTGAAGACCTTGCCCTCGAAGGCAAAAAAGTCCTCATGCGCGTCGATTTTAATGTGCCTCTGGATGACCAGCAGACTATCACGGATGACACCCGCATCCAGGCAGCGCTGCCGTCGATCACGTATGTGCTCGCCCACGGCGGTTCCGCTATTCTCATGTCTCATCTCGGCCGTCCAAAAGGCAAGGTTACTCCTGAGTTTTCACTCAAACCTGTTGCCACTCACTTAGCCAAACTTCTCGGCAAACCCGTCAAAATGGCCCCGGATTGTGTGGGACCGGAAACGGAAGCTATGGCGGCAGCCTTGCAGCCGGGTGAGGTGCTCCTGCTCGAAAACCTGCGCTTCCATAAGGCTGAGGAAGGCAAGGATTCTCACGAAGCAAACGATCAATTCGCCGCTGATCTGGCCAAATTAGGCGACGTCTATGTCGATGACGCCTTCGGCACCGCCCACCGTGCCCATGCTTCAATGGTCGGTGTTACAAAACACATCAGTCAGTGTGCCGCCGGATACCTGCTTAACAAGGAAATCGAGTATCTCGGCAATGCTGTTGAAAACCCCCAAAAACCATTTGTCGCCATCCTGGGCGGAGCCAAAGTGTCAGATAAAATCCCTGTTATCGAAAACCTGCTGACCAAAGCCGATGCCATCATTATCGGCGGCGCGATGGCCTATACGTTCCTCAAAGCGAAAGGCGCAACGATCGGTAATTCTCTCGTGCAGGATGATTTTATTGAAACGGCTAAATCGTTCCTCGAAAAAGCTAATGACGTTGACGTGCCGATGTATCTGCCGATCGATCATGTCATTGCCCCGGGTATCAAGTCCGCGGATGGCATGCAGGTTATTGCAGATGAAAACATACCCGATGGCATGGTAGGAGTAGACATTGGACCCGAGACCCGTAAACTATACGCCGAACAGATTCTTTCAGCCAAAACTATTGTCTGGAACGGTCCGATGGGCGTGTTTGAAGTGCCCGAGTTCGCTGAAGGTACTTTTGCTGTTGCTCGCGCGGTGGCCGAAAGTGACGCGATCTCAATCATCGGCGGCGGTGATTCAGTTTCCGCTATCAATAAATCCGGTATGGCGGACAAAGTAACCCACATCAGCACCGGCGGCGGCGCAAGCCTGGAATATCTGGAAGGTAAAGTGCTGCCCGGTATCGCCGCGCTCACTGATAAGTAACGTGCTGCATGTTCAGAGCTCTTACGATAGCAGGTTCGGATTCCGGCGGAGGCGCCGGTATTCAGGCAGATCTTAAAACGTTCTGCTCCCTGCGTGTCTATGGCACTACCGTTATCACCGCGCTGACAGCCCAGAATACTTTGGGCGTCAGCGCGATTGAATATGCTTCCCCCGATATTGTCGCACAGCAGATTGATGCTGTTCTCAGTGATATCGGTACTGATGCCTGTAAAACCGGCATGCTCGGCAATGCCGCTATTATAGCCGCCGTGGCCGAACGGCTGGCCCATTTTGATGTCAAAAATCTGGTCGTTGATCCCGTTATGGTCGCTAAAGGCGGCGCCAACCTGCTTGATCCAGATGCCGTTTCCACCCTCAAAGAACAACTTCTGCCCCTGGCCCGGATTCTTACGCCCAATGTTCCTGAAGCCGAAGTGTTGACCGGCTGTTCTATCAGCTGTCCCGATGATATGATCCAGGCGGCGGCCCAACTGCTTAAATCAGGTCCGGAATATATTGTTATTAAAGGCGGTCATCTGGAAGGTGACGCGACTGATTTAGTATACGCTAAAGATTTTACCATGTTCCTGCGCGGCCCGCGGATCATGACCCGCTGCACCCACGGCACCGGCTGCACCTTCTCGGCTGCTATTACGGCCTATTTAGCCCGCGGTCTCTCTGAACTTGACGCGATCAAATGCGCTAAAACCTACGTAACCCAGGCAATTATCACCGGCGCCGAAATCGGCAAAGGCTACGCCCCAACCAACCACTTCTGGAATATTCCTTCCCCAGACAGTTCCCAGGCAGACGGCGACGAGTATTAGAATTACTGTCTACTTTTATTTCTTCTCTGATATAATCTCTCAGTAAAACCACCCTCTTTTTCAAACGCATCAGCCTGTGCTTTTATTTGTCGGTCCAAAAGGTAGCAACAGAGATTTAATAATGACAAAGCTGCGTTAGCTGCATGCTCAGATGATGACACGGACTTAAGTGGACGAACACGGACTGACACGCACATATCATTATTATCAGAGTTTGTGTTCGTCTTTGTTTGTCCGTGTTTGTCCGCAGAAATTCTCCGCTCCCGTTCATCCTTAATCCAATCCCGCACATCTTCCAAAGTAGTACATCTTCTTTTCTTAAATCTTTCTAATGCCTGGTGTGTTGGTTCCCATGCCACCATTCCCCGATGCCGCAGAAAATCTTCATAATCTAATTTCAATTCTTCAAGACTTGCCCGTGCTACGTTGGTCAGCTTTAACTCTGTCTTCTTTGACGTACCGGACGCCTGGCTGCCTTCAGCTATATTTTGCACTCCGCTCCGGGCTGCCTGTACCATCTGATCATGCGTCCGGCTACGCTTTTCAATATAGCAATCACAAAATCGAACCGTAATATCATATACCAACTGCCCAATCTGAAAGCTCTTTAGCTTTCTATACCCTCCATGTTCAGGAATCAATTCATCTTTCCTACCCATCATAACCTCCACACATACATTTTTTTAACCCCTCACGCCATTCATCCTCTCCCATCAGCAATTTCCAGTGCACGTCCGTGTTTGTCCGTGTTTGTTAGTGTTCAAGCGCCTCACACCGCTCCAATCACCCTTTCCATCAATCGTACAAAATACTCCTTCGCGCGGTCTGCCGTTTCTTTTACTTCCTCGTGCGACAGTTTTGTTGCGCTTAATCCTGCCGCTTTGTTCGTAATCAGACTGATGCCGCATACTTTCACTCCCATGTGATTGGCCGCGATACATTCCGCCACGGTTGACATCCCCACCGCGTCAGCACCCAATGTCCGCAGCATACGGACTTCAGCCGGAGTCTCATACGCCGGTCCCGGCAAGCCCGCGTATACACCGTTATGAACTGGTATCTCCTCCTCCCTGGCCGCCTGTTCAACGATATCTCCAAGTTGGCGGTCATAGGCTTCGCTCATGTCCGGAAAACGCGGTCCTATCGAATCGTCGTTCAGTCCTGTTAACGGACTCTGTCCCTGTAAATTCAGATGGTCGCGGATGACCATTATGTCTCCCGGATTATAATTCGGATTAATCCCGCCGGCCGCGTTGGTCAGGATCAGGGTTTCGATCCCCCTTAAACATAACACGCGTACCGGCAGTACAACCGTTTCGGGAGTATGGCCTTCATACAGGTGGATTCTGCCCTGCAGGATCGCAACGGGTGTTTTCCCGATTGTTCCCAATACCAGGCGGCCTGAATGTCCGGGGATGGTCGGTGAATGAAAGAAGGGAATGTCATCGTACGGTATGCTGACGGCATCGTTAACCCGTTCGGCCAACTCTCCCAAACCCGAACCCAGCACGATACCGACTCTCGGCTTAGCGGGCGCGCGCGAAGTAATGTATGCCGCTGCTTCTTCAATTAACGTTTTGTTCATGCCACTTTCTCCTTAATTAACGCCGGAACCGTACATGGTTCCGGGCTCACCTCTATGCAGCCGTCAAACGCGGATGGGTCAACCGCCGAATGCACTATCAACTGGGCTATGACATCCCCGCGGTCGACCTGATCGCCTGCATGCTTAACGATCCGCACGCCAACGCCGGGGTCAATCCGGTCATCGGCTTTCAAGCGGCCCGCTCCCAATTCCACCAGCAGCTGTCCGATGCGATACGTGTCAAAGCGCCTGATATAGCCGGTTTCCCGAGCCTGCACATCAATCCGAATTTTCGCAATCGGCAGACTTTCCGGCAAGGAACGAATCGTTTCAAAAGAAACACCCTGGGCATGTAAAATGTGCTCAAATCGTTCATAGGCATCTCCATTACGCAATTTTTCCTCAAGATTCGCGTGCCAGTTCGTGCCGTTCTTGCCGGGCCAGGCAGCTTTGCACATTTCCCTGGCTAATGCCATGGTCACATCCTTGAATCGCGCCTCAACCGGCTCTCCTTTCAGCATTGCTATTGATTCAAGCACTTCTACCGCGTTGCCGGCATATTCACCTAAAGGTTCATTCATGTCGGTTATCAATGCAATCGTCGCCACGCCCATTTCCTGGGACGTATCAACCAGGCTTTCAGCCAACTGGCGCGCGTGTTCCAGGGTTTTCATAAAGGCCCCGTTTCCGTATTTCACATCAAGCACCAGCCCGTCCAGGTCTTCAGTCATTTTTTTGCCGATAATACTCGCGGTAATCAGGCCTATCGATTCTACCGTCCCGGTTACATCCCGCAAAGCATATAACCGCTTGTCGAGAGGAGCTATTGTCGATGTCTGAGCCATGAATGCCCCATGCAGCTCTTCCAGAATCGCCGTGTAACGCTCTTTGTCCATCTGCACGGTCATCCCCGGTATCGATTCTAATTTGTCAAGCGTTCCGCCGGTATGCCCCAGTCCCCTGCCGCTCATCATCGGCACACATGCACCCATACTCGCTAACAGCGGCAGCAACACTAAACTCGTTTTGTCTCCTACTCCGCCCGTGGAATGTTTGTCGACTTTCGGCGCGTCGATGTGACTCAGGTCAAACCGTTCGCCGCTGTTGATGACCGCTTCGGTCAGCCATACCTTTTCCTGGGTGGATAATGCGTTAATAAAAGCCGTCATCAGCCAGGCTGTCATTTGATAGTCGGGAATCGCTCCCGCGCTGTATGCTTTGAAGAATGCATCGAAATCTTCTTTGGCGTGTGCCTGAGCGTTCCGTTTCTGAATGATGAATTCTACTGGTATCATATTCTTTTTCCTTTGTTACTCATCTATTTCTGAATAAGCGTTGTTCCATGCTTGGGCAATGGGGCTCCCAGCGCCATGCAGGCGGTCGCTCCAGCATCGGCAAAAGTCTGCCGAATGCCCATATCTTTGCCCTGTTTGCCCGGACTGTATAATAATATCGGCACCATCTCGCGCGTG
>CAZCLS010000192.1:0-7579 GCA_964499565.1 uncultured bacterium | reverse complement strand
ACGCCGAAGCGCAACGCGCGGACGCGCACGCAAAACACGGGTTCCGTTCTCCCGCAATCGAACCATTGGACAGTATGACTGCCGCGTCCTCAGAAGCGCGCCGGTGTCTGGCCTGCAGTTCGGTCTGCGAAAAGTGCGTGCAGGTTTGTCCCAACCGGGCCAATATCGCTATTCATATGCCTGACACGGCGTTCAGCAATGTATCCCAGATTCTGCATCTTGACGCCTTGTGCAATGAATGCGGCGCCTGCCAGACCTTCTGCCCCTGGCTGGGCGCGCCCTATAAAGACAAATTAACACTGTTCTGGTCTGGAGATGCATATAATAACAGTGCTAATCCCGGCTTTTACTTCAGCAGCCAGTCAGATAATCCTGAAGTGCATTTACGCCTTGACAGTCATGAATTCATGTTCATCCGCGATACCCGGGACACACTGCAACTCCGGAACACTACCGTATCCCATCCTCAACTATCTAACAGCCGTGCGGTAATTGCTGCTGTTTTGTCCGACTATTCTTATCTTCTCCCTTCCGATTGACACAGTCAGTGTCACGATCGCGAACTAAACTACAATAAAATACAGGATATGTACGTCATTACTGGTATCCAATGCAAGTAATGCATGTTAATCCAGATAAATGGAGGATACCCGATGAAAACCTTTCTTACCATTATGCTTGCCGTACTGCCCTGCCTTGCCTGGGCACAAGATGAAACTCCGCTCCGTTCCAACCTTGTGCTGCGGATTATCTGGCCCACGGACAGCAGCGTTTTTATCACTACGAACCACACTATCCGCCTGGCAGGCATTATACGTCCGGCCGGAACCGCCGACATTGTCATGTGGTCTTCCAGCACCGGTTTCAGCGGTCCCTGCCGTCTGCTCAGTAATACCTTGTGGAATACTCCTCCGATTCCTCTTGCGCCCGGATCGAGAAACCTGATTACAGTCATCAGTATCAATTCCACCACTCACGCTCTGGCGTGCGACGCAATTAACGTCTTGCGTGTTGTCCCCGAATCTCCATCCAATCACCCTCCCCGCATAGTCTCCCTGCCTCGCCGACTATGGGGAACCAACATGGTCTATCATTATGTGCTCAAAGCTCGTGATCCCGATGGCGACCTTATGCGCCTGCAATTGAAAACTGCCGGGCCGGTCGAGACGACTGTTCATAGAATTGATGAAGGCACCTGGCTGATCAGCGCAATCCTTACTGATGACACGCGCAAAGTCGGATTCAAGGCATATGTATCTGACGGGAAAACCCGCCCTGCACGTCAATGCTGGGCTGTATATCTGCCTCCGACCCGGCAACCGGCTCCGGAACCGCTCCCGGAATAGCGGGTAGAATATTACCACTGTCCCGGTTCCAGGCCGGCAGGAATACTCACTTTCATTCCTGCCGGCCTTTCATTTCCCTGATTCCGCCACAGGCGCAGAGTAGTATGTAGCAATACAGTCCAGACATACATAATTACAGTATCACCCATTTCACAATTCCATCATAATTTTTTCTCTGCGGCTCAGCGCCTCTGAGGGAGAAATATTTTGACTTTATTTTATTTTGACTGGAAGATGATATGTGATATAATATCTCAATTCTATAATCCCGATTGTTTTTTATATGAATGCTACCGCTAATTCTTACCATGACCGAATTGTCTCCTTCCTGCGTGATATTATCCGCATTCCTTCCCTCTCCGGCCAGGAAGAACAGGTTGTTATTCGCATCGCTCGCGAAATGAATGAACTGGATGTCTATTCTCAGGTTCGGTTCGATGCTTTAGGCAATGTAATCGGCCGGGCCGGCTCAGGCCCATTGACGATCCTGTTCGATGCTCATATCGATACGGTCGCCATCGGCGATTCCGCCGCCTGGCAGGTTGATCCGTATGCCGCTGAAATCAAAGACGGCTTTATTACCGGGCGCGGATCGGTCGACGAAAAACCTGCTATGGCCTGCATGACATACGCCCCCATGCTGCTTGACAAAGATGTGCTGAATGCCGTTTCTCTCTATGTTGTCGGCTCGGTCATGGAAGAAGACTGCGACGGTTATCCCCTGCAGCATATTATAGAGCAGGAAGGCATCAAACCCGATGTTGTCATACTCGGTGAACCGACAGGTCTGCGCGTCTATCGCGGTCATCGCGGACGCATGGAGATTACCGTTTCCACCCCGGGTATCGCCGCACATGGCGCTCATTGCGACCGCGGCGTTAACGCGGTGTATGCCATGGCGCCAATTATTTCCGATATTGAAGCATTGCATACGCGACTGCCCGCCGATCCTCTGCTCGGTAAAGGCTCCGTGACCATTTCAAAAATTGAATCGACCAGCCCGTCCCTGTGCTCTGTCGCCGACAGCTGCACGATCTATCTCGACCGCCGGCTTACTCGAGTCGAAACGGAAGAGTCGGCTTTAGCTGAAATCAGAGCCCTGCCGTCAGTAGTCAAAGCCGGGGCTTCCGTGGCGGTTCGACAGTATCATGGCACGAGCTGGACCGGCTATGCCGTTGACCAGGAAGCCTACTTCCCGAGTTGGGTGCTGGACGATACGCATCCCCTGGTCACCGCCGGTCTGCGGACTGCCCGAAGCGTGCATCCGGCAACCGCCGAATTAGGCGTCTGGACATTTTCAACGAACGGTGTCGCAACCATGGGCCGCTTAGGCATACCCACGATCGGTTACGCGCCGGGAGAAGAGGAACTGGCACATTCCGTCAATGAACGGGTCAAAATAGACGACGTGATTACCGCTACCGATTTCTATGCCGCTCTTGTCCGGGAATTGCTGAAGAATACATGATATCGGATTACGAAAGTAGCCACAGTTAGCCCTCAAACGGTGGTCTATCCCGCATACGCCTGACACTGGATTTCAAAGGAGCCAGCGAGTTGTGGGTTTTCAGTGAATAACGTGATCAGCGGTTACATTCAACACACACTGATGTTATAAACTATATGCTTTAATAACCGGTATTGTTATATCATACATACTAACATTGGTAACAGATATTATGATATCCATGCCGCGAACTTTATCCTGCACAATTGTAATATATGCACTCATGTTAGTTTGTACTGGTAATACATCGCTAACAGGCACGTACCATATATTTTCTTCAATATAAGCATATGGTCTTTTGCCGTTTATTCATTATGGAATTGATGATGCTGATATTTACTTCCGGACTTTTAAACAATACGACTTTTCTCTTGCGGCCATTAACAGTAACAACATCAATTAACGCGTGTATATCTTCTGCTGCCGGAGAACTTCGCTCTAATATGCAGCTTAGATTAAAAACATACGTAAGATTGTTGTTAGTCAAACTTTGCTTCAGTATTCTTCGTAAACATTCACTGCCAACAATGCGTACATTTTCACCTAGCCCTAAATAATTTGTACGATACGCTGTCCAATCTTTATAAATTGACAACAAAGGCCAGCATTAATACTAAAAACATCAGCATTTTCATTGTTATTCTCCCGCAATCAATATATTCAGTTTTTTGCTCAATAATATTTTATTTTGTCAGAGCATATAATAGTATTACTTTGCAGGTTTGTCTTAATTGTATTGATACCAGAATTGGAATATTCTATTATTGCATATAACATATTCGTATCATCTCTATTGTAATCCATTGGTGAATATGCAAGGTATATAGTTCTCATCTTTTCATTAAAATACATACTTTTTATGAAACCGTTTATAATGCCCATTCCATCTGCATCTCATATTGTATACGTTGTTCCACTTGTTTTATAAAGTATTATATTCGAATTTATAACATACCTGTTTTCATCAAACATTTGTTCTATTGGAAAGAATAGTCTTAAAATTGTGTTTCCCTTTTTAATATAAATATATGCTGCTATAAAAATTACTATCAACGAGATTAATGTAATTCGCAAGAATATTTTCAATGCTTTTCTCCCAACATTTTTTGGGCATTATTATTTCAAATATTTACATGTGAGCATGTATCAGTAGTTCTTGTGTCTTGTTTCAGCCGAAATTGGACAAAACGATGTTTTAACTAAGAGACTCATATAAGCATCTCAGTTACGCTTTGTCTATTATATGAATCAGTCAATGAAATGTTTTCTTGCTCCTTGTCTTCTGTAGTTCTACACAGGGGGCACGGTGTTCCAGAATTGACAGGGAATACTCAATGACTTCTTCGGCTTCATACGGGGAGCTTGTTCCGATGCATACCATGTCGCAATCGCGAATAGTGCTCCAGGAGAATCCAAGGCCAACCAGCGGGGGCAGTTTTCCGGCGGCAAGCGGTTTTATCGTGATGACTGGTTTCTGTGCCTGCCAGATCATCCGCTGCACCCAATCGATCTCGATCTGCATCAGGAATCCGGCTGCATTGTAGATCTGAATGTACGTGGCTACATCCAGTCCGCTTGCATCCGCATAACCGATGGTCTCCGGCATGTGTGTTGACAAACCGGGAATCATTCCTCGTTCCCGTATCATATGAAGGTACCCTTCGATCCCATCCAGTGAATGGGTCCGGCGGTTAACAAACGCATCGGTCGTACATTGATGCGGCATGCAGATGGAAACCCCCAATTCTGCACACTCATCCAACAGGCGTTCCGCTTCGCTCACGCTTTCGGCGGAGTCTTCAAGCGGGAGAGTTGGAATACTGATAGTTATGCACTTTCGTCCCGTCCGTTGTTCCGCCTCGGAAATTCCCCGGACCAGTTTCTGGTCAGGACGAATACCATACAATGTGTCAACGCCGGCATTCAGGAATACTTCGATGATATCGGCGATTCGGGCTGCTGTCATTGATTCGACAATGTCATTATCTTTGGCCTGACTGGTATGGGAATATCCCAAAAACCAGTTCGTGCCGATCATGAGACGCGATACGGAAAGATTCTCAATACGTGTTCGAGGAAACATACTTTTCTCGCTTTGAATTCTCTGCCACTGCAAGGTGAGATAGCGGCAGAAAGATTAAAACAGGCTCTTTGCTTTGCACAGGTACGTCTTATTTTGCCGGCGGCCGGGTGTTAGGTGGTGGTGGATCGAGCATGCCTAACCGGAAACTCTGCCCAGTTGCTTTGCGTTTCCAAATTACAGAGATACTCTGATTCAGCGGGTGCAGCATCGTTATGGCTCCCGGATGTTTACATTCGAGCACGCAGGTGCCGCAATACCAGCACTCATCCGGATACAAGACGATCGGGGGCTTCTTTTTCTCTGGATTTGGCATCAAAACATCTGAGCGACATATTTCTACACACCGATTACAGCCATTGCATAGTTCCGGGTCAAAATCTATGGTCTGGTTTGGCGTGGGTGGGTTGGCTACCATATATACTTTATGCTTCATGTTAACTCACCGTTTAGAATGTGTTATGGCGTTGGTAGTTTTCATCATACGTTGAGGCATACGGGGGCCGTAAATGGTAATCAAGAGGTAATTCGCTTACGGTGACCTTGCCGTCCACCAGTTTGATTGGCAAAAGCTTTTGCCAATCCGGCGGATCCACTAAAGGGTAATCGAGTCGGTAAAAATTCAACAGGGCGCTGCTCGATTTTCGAGCCAACGAAGCGTGCATCACGGCTTCACCCACAGTGATGATGGACTGACATTCCGCGGCGCGAGCTAATTCGTGGGGATTGGAGGCATACACTCGCGCCGCCTCTGACTCTCTGAGTTCCTGGAGTAATCTCAAGCCGGCTTGAAGTGTTTCTTCATTTTTGTATTGGCCGCAATAATCCTGCATGACTCTACAGATACCAATATTGAGTTCTTTCCACCCCAGGCTGCGTTTATGTTGCACCAGTGGAGCATAGACCCGAGCCTTCTCTTTTTCCACCTGTCCGCGGTCAATTGCTGATTCAGGCGCTGTCAGCGCATAGGCGGCGGCTTTTCTGCCGGCGTATCTGCCGCTGGCAGCGGCACTGGAGTGCGCTCCCCCGCCATAAACGGCCCCGCCGGCGGCATACAAGCCCTCGAGATTGGTTCGGAAATCCCAATCAACGACCAGGCCGCCGATACCCCACTGACGCCAGTGCGACCCTGCCATCCCTGCCCAGAAGTTGGCATGATTGTAAGCCTTGGGGTTCATCACTGGCACTTGCAACATATCAAGGTCGGGGTTAAAGCCGGCCTTGGTCAAGGTATCATATACCGGAATGCGAGTCCGGCCCTCATTGCCTACCATCAGACCAAAAATCGCGCGACGCTCATGCTCCGGCAAGCGAGAAAGGTCGGCGTAGAGAGGCAGAACAAACTCGCCTTTCTTAATTCGCTCTGGCAGGTCTGGGGTCAGTTGTTTGACATGGTTCTCATAGGTGACCGGAATTCGCAATCCCTGGCCGACCATAAAGCGCTGCCCCGGCGAAGGCCGAAATCGTTCTGCCACTGTACCCAGTTCGTTGCCGTCCCGGTCAACCCAGGGCACTTCTTTGCCGTTAGCGTCAACGATAGGACAGCCATGCCAGGTATTATGAGCATTGCCCACGCCATAGTCGATATAGGCCAGCGGGCTGGTATCCGGCACGGACTCTTCAAGGTTGGCAAATTCGGCACCGGCGCGCCAGGCGATAGCCACGCCATCGCCGGTACAGTTTGGGTCGCGGAAGGTAGCCCGAAATTCGGTTGAAAACAGCCATATTCTGCCAGGCAGCCCTGTAGCCAAGATGGTCGCCTTTGCCAGGAGGATGAAAAATTCGCCGGTGCGCGTATGGATTCCCGTGGCTCCAATGACTCTTTTTCCTGACGCATCACCTGCCGTGAGCAGGGCCGTGACCATTATCCTGTCGAGCATATTTACACCGAGCCGCTTCATTTCCTTGTGCAGGCACGGTTTCATGTTATAGCCATACACTCGCACGTCGTATTTATTTTCATAGTCGTAGGCAAACATCAACTGAGTTTCGTCATCCCGAAAATCAGCGCCTTTGAACTCGCTATGGACGTCCCGAATCTGGACACCCATCCGTTCGCAATCCAGGAGTGTATCCCAGCTTTCTCGGGCGTTCACATACCGTAAAGGCCCGCAGTCATACCCTCCGCGATCCGCGACCACTCTTGCAGTGAATTCTTCTGGCGAAACTTTGGAGCACGGGTTTGTGCAGGCCGAAAGCCAATGGTCAACGCCGGCTCCGCCATTGCCACTCCATTTTATTGCTTCTTTCTCGACCACGACAACTGCTGCGTCATTGCGCCTGGCATTTATAGCCGCATGGCAGCCAGCAATACCGCCGCCGAGTACAAGGACGTCGGTGTTAATCACTGTTTCCTCACCGTAGCGGATGGGATACGGCCAATCTGGAATAGTAGCATTCTCCTGAATATACTCGTACCAGGTTGTCATCAGTATAATCTCCTTATTGCATTATAATTCTTGCACACCGCCAAGATGCTGTCGATACTGGAGAACGTACTCTACTCAGCAGTCCGGCATTAACCAAGCATTCACCAGGGCCTGGTGTAGTATGTTGTTTGATTTTTTACCGGTATACTTCCCGTCTGTGTGCAATGCGAAGAACAAGTACTGTATCATCAATAAGAACATACATAACGCGGTAGTC
>CAZCLS010000191.1:0-7580 GCA_964499565.1 uncultured bacterium | reverse complement strand
ACAATCGGTTGTTTCTATGATTGTTCCGGGAATAAAATGGGCTGTATCCGGCAAAACATTAACATTTTCCCCATTTCCCGCGAAGGTGTATGAGACAAAGCCTCGCGGCGGAAGGGTATCGACAAATTCCCAGCGATGATATCGGCAGCGCACATGCGGCATAACTTCCTGAATGTTCACAGGATTTCCATCACTATTCCTGAACGGCACTCTGGTGCGGAAATAAGGAAACGATTCTATCGAGAGTGGTACCGTCACAGCAAACGGCAGAGTATTAAAAACCCGGAATTCGCCTTCGGGATTACTGACCGGGGCAGCGGCGGAGATTTGTTTTAATGTGCTATACAACGTATCACGGCACTCAGCGTTTATTGCTCGCAACTCGGATTCGGCCTGTTCAGCTGCTGTTTCAGAGCATGAGCCGGGCAGGATATCATGAAACTGATTAAACGCCAGTGTTTGACGCAGTGATACAAGCACTTCATCAGACTCCCCTGCCATCGCCAGGGCACGCGATGCGGAAGCGATTGACTGTTCGGCGGTTCGCATTGCCAGTTTAAGATTACGGAGTACCGAATAGCAGCCAACGGCATGATAATGAAGGTCGCCGGTGTATTCAGGAATGCCGTCCAAGTGCTCTGCTTTTTCAAAAAAGTGTTGGCAGGTGGAGTATCCGGCTTTACCGTCAGAAGCGTTGATATAGTCATTAAAATATTCGATTTCCTTGATGGAAGGTCCACCACCATGATCGCCAACCCCGAACAGGAAACAATGTATTGATGAGTCATTGTATTCCTGGTCAGAAAGCATGGATTGAAAGCGGGGGGAATCAATTACGCGGGGAGGAACACCGGAATTCTGGGTATACATATGTTTCAGACGGTAGGCTAACACGCGACAGCCTTTCCATGACCAGTAAAACAGGTTAGCCGGTATAGCATCATTTTCATGGGGACCCGGGCGGCAGAAAAGAAAATATTTAAAACCCGATTCAATTAGAATTTGAGGAAGCGAGGCGGGATGACCGAATGAATCGGGCAGATAGGCGACAGAGCTTTCACGAAAAAAATGCGCAGCAAGAAACCGGCGGGCAACACGGGCCTGATCGAGCAGACTGGACTTGGAGGGAAGATTAGTGTCAGACTCAACCCACCAACCGCCGACGATCTCCCAGCGTCCCTGATTGACAAATGAGCGGATGCGTTCAAAAAGGACGGGGTCATACTGCAGCACCCAATCATAGAATTGAATGGAGCTGGCGCAGAAAGTCAATTGCGGATATTCATCAAGACGGTCGCACACAGCCCGAAAGGTGGCAAGAACTTCATCAATGCCTTCATATTTATCCCAGAGCCAGACGGGATCGACATGTGAATTTGAGATAATATGCAATTTCATGGATGAGTCTCCTGAAGAATGCAAAGGGACACCTATAGTGGGTCCGCGCACTCAAAACAGCCCTTTTCCCTATTCTTAACGACATTGAACGGATTAAAAACGAGGCCGTTCATGGCAATATACACACCTTCGTCAGCCATCGTGAGAACGCCCAGGGAAAAACCGATATTGAAGACCGCATCACTCGACTTGAAGCCGGAAGGTTCCAGCGCACCGGTTAACACAATGCAATTACCCCGGCAGGCATCCAGGCACCGTGCTGTTTCAATCATTGTGTCAGTCCCATGGGTAATAAGGATTTTCGCGTTGGGGCAGGCATCAACAGCAGACTTGATTAACAGCCGGTCATCATCAGTCATATCCAGACTGTCTTTGCGCATCAGAGACGAAATGGAATAGTCGAAAGTAACCGGGAGATCATCGAGAATTTCCTTGACGCCGGGAGGCCCGACCGTATACTGGCTGAGTTTATCAAAATAGACTTTATCGATAGTTCCGCCGACTGCAAAAATATGAATTTTCATATAAGGAAGAATTTCGGTTCAGCTGGTTTTAATTTCACGGGCCAGTTTCACGGCCATGGTTTCATTGAATTGTTTAACACGGTTCATAATCACAAACAGGTCCAGAATCCACAAAACACCACACAAGCCAAGAGTCATGAGCTTCAAAAAGCCGATTTTGAAATCATCAACATAGAACCGGTCGATACCGAAACATCCGAAAAATATCGATAACAGCATCCCGGTCGACTCGCTTTTGCTTTCATAGATGTATCTCTTCAGAAAAGTGATTTTCTGGTACTCGGTCATATCCTGCATTAAAAGATCTAAGTTCCGGGCGCTATAATCGGGTTCGTAATTATCAATTGCCTGTTGAGAATACTCAGTTTTCATACCGTTACGGTCGTGCAGACAATTCCAGCAGACTTCATATTGATCTTCTACGTCAGTTGAGCAAACGGTGCAGTGCCACATTGTTTTCAGTATGGTTGATGGTTAATGGTTAATGGTTAATGGTTGATGGTTAATGGTTGATGACTACACGGACAGTATGCTCATCAGCTACGGCAATGCCGGGCAGCATAATGGTTATCGTGCTTGTTGCGGCATTGAATTCCCATGTGTGTTTGTTCAAGTCCGGTGAATCCACGATAACTTCTTTCGGTTTTTCAGAGTAATGTATTTTTATCTCAACATTCCGTTCGGTCAGCATACCATCATATGATCCTTTCATGGGTTGTAATATTACGGTATACTCATCATCCGTGCAACGCAGCACTAATGGCCAGCGGGAACATGAACCTGACAGGTACGCCTGGGTTGAGCCGTCGTCTTCATATAACTCTATAGAATCGTCACCACCCGGAAAAACTGAAAGAACCAGTGGGTCAGGCACGTCAGTTCCCACCCGGGTACCAACGTTCTGCATGGGAATGATTGAACCCGCCCAGACGAAGATAGGAATCTGGTCAAGAGCATAATAGCGTGTAATCACGTGCGGGCCGGTAATTGCGGTATTGTCAGTCAGGGAATACCAGGTGCCGGGGGGAAGATACACGCTTCTACGTCCGCCCGGTTCGACAACGGGAGCGCACAGCATGCGGGACCCGAGAAAATACTGGTCAAGATAGTTGAAAGCCTTTTCATCTTCGGGATAAAGGAAATATAATGGTTGGTGAACAGGAGTGGCATTCTGATATGCTTCATAAGCCAAATGATACATATACGGAACGAGCTGGACATGAAGGTGATATGCCTTACGCACAATTTCGAACGCCTGTTGTCCATATTCCCAGGGTTCGCGTGTGCCATGATCTGAATGAATTCTCATTACGGGAGAAAGGGCGCCCATTTGCATCCAGCGGATATAGAGTTCAGTATCGAGATAAGGAAGGACATGGCCGGGCACATGGCCTTTAAAACCGCCCAGGTCATGTGAAAAATACACCATACCGACATTACCGGCCCGGGAATTAATTTCGAGTTGAAACTTGAGGACTTCCCAGTGGGAAGCGGTATCACCTGAGAAAAAGGCGGGATAGCGATGGGAACCGATGCCGGCATAGCGGCCCAGGATAACCGGTCTGCGGCCTGATTGGGCAAGATGATTAAAGACGAGGTGATTTTTCCAGAGCACATGATTAAACCCGGATTGAATCCCCTGCCAGTTATCGAGCCACCAGAAATCGATACCGCGATTTTCATTGGGAGCATAACACACATCACGCATAGCTTCCCAGACATCCCGGTTTGACCAATCCAGGATCCAGTGACCCTTCTCATCAATAATCGCGAGATTTTGGGGATTATCAATGGTTTCAGGCACATTCAACCGGGCGCATATTTCTTTAAAGTATTTGTCACATCGGGGAATCTGTTCGTCATGCACGTTCAACGCGACATTAATGCCGGTTTTATTCTTCCAGGCCAGAAAAGCATCCAGGTCGGGAAACCGCTCCGTATTCCATTCCCATCCGGCCCAGCCGTTGATATGCCAGTCCATATCGATAATAACAACGTCTAAAGGAAGATCGGAGGTTTCATAGTGTTTAACGGTATCCTGAATCTGACGGTCGGTATAGGGAAAGAAACGGGAATGCCAGGGACCGAAAGCCCAGCGCGGCAAGAGCGGAATACGGCCGCAGAGTGAAGTAAACTGGCGCAGGGCGGCATAAAAATCCCGTCCATAAGCGCCAAAGAAGATATTCTGGTAATTTGGCCGGTCTTCTTTAACAAGCCATTCACTTTGCGGGTCATAGAAATACATACCGGTTTCATCCAGCGTCCAGTAGCCGCTGCAGCTGACCGGACCGGGCGGCAGGTGTTTCCACATTCCCGCTATTTTTTTCAATGGTTCTGGAAGGGCATCATATTCGCGGCATAATTCTCCCAGGGAAACCCGTTGGTTGGGATAGAGAGACGGGTCTGCTTTAATCATATCGCGGGATTTCAGCAAAGAATGGACAGTATTATATTCTCCCAAGCGGTCGTTAGAATCAACACCAGCGGGATGAACGCCGTCAGCAATGATATCACGGTTAATATGGTCCATGGAAATGATAGCGCCAAGATTCTGCTCATCGGGCTGCCCGGGACACCACTGACCGGCAAGGTTACCGGACTGCCAGGTTATCCGGCAGTTTTCAGATGAAAAAGATGCCGGGCCGATATACCTGATTACAATCTCGTCCGCTCTGAGAATAATACGGGAGTCTTTCAGTACGACAGCTGTGAACGGGCATGGTTCGGGCATTGATAGAGCGCGCAACGTCGGTTTATTTTCAAATCTGCCGTCTGGTTCATATTCAAGACGCGCGAGATTATGGCCTAAATAAGAGAAACGGGCACAGCCGAATACAACCCTTCCTTTAGAATCAATTAAATGCGAATCAGTCACGGTGCCATCCTGGGTAGTATTTAAGAAGCATGGTAAAACTTCCTGCATATAAAGAAGACCTATTATAATATATCTTGTGACAAAATTGAATATTTGCTATACTTTCGAGGTTTTTTACATTTAACACGGTTTCAGGTGCAGCAATGAAATACAGCTGGATATTAATGTGTGCAAGTATGGGAATCTGGGTATTAACCACCTTGGGCGAACCACTTTCGTCAGAAAACGCGCTGGCGGCGGAGAGTGTCACAAATGCTCCCTTTCTTTCGCAACCGGGAGTAGGCGGTGTTTGCCGCGGTTTCCTGCGGCTGATTACCGCACCATTCGTTGTTCCTCTTTCCTGCGTCTACGGATTTACCGTACCATTCACGTGCGATCCCGAGTTGGGCGGCACTACGAATTACGTTGTTTACAGTGCTGTCCAAACAGCGGCAACACCGCTGTATGTAGGCGCGAACACCCTTGTCGGTTCATGCGCGTGCGGCATAGAGGCTGCGCGGGGTCTGGCTGATATTGTATTCCTGGGCTATTATGATCTACCCGACGCGAAGCAACCCGAGGCATATGATTCCCGGCCTTATTTTATCCAGATAGCAGAAAACATGTCTCATTCCCGGGGAGAATTGCTGCTGGCATCGGTCAGTTCTGCTCCTTAAATGCTTCCAGCAGGGCAAGCAAGTGTTCGCGGGTATTGAGTTCAGGTTGCTGGGTAACCGCTTCAAAACAAAACCTCAGTGCTTTGCCGATCATAGGCCCTTGATCACCCCCGAGAACGCGTTTGACATCATTGCCGTCAATAACCAGGTCAGTTATTTTAAGGGCATGATCTTCAGCTTCAATTTTCCTGATACGCTTCAAAGCATATTCCAGATTAGCCCTCATTTCGTCAGGAGTATACGGTTCCTTCAGATTCCCTTTCATATCAGCGATTTGCAGGCGCAGCATGTCTCTGATTGAAATATGATGTAAATTTCCCATCAAACGGCGAATAGTAGCATCTTTCATCTCCGGACAGAACATCAGCCGGTTCATATGATACCTGATGGCTTCCGCGACGTACTCGATTATTGCCCGGCTGTAATGGAGTTCGTGCAACTCATTTTCAGCAAGTGACTGGCCTTCAAGTTCATGATTGTAAAAGTGGGCGGTTCCATCGTCATCATGTACCCGGGTCATTGGTTTGGCGATATCATGCATCAGAACCGCCAAACGCAAACGAATATCTTTTTTCTGAACGGCTTGCACCGATTTAACCGCATGAACCCAGCAGTCTTCAGCATGATAATCATTCTGCGGTTCTCCGATTGAGCGGGTCAGACGCGGGAGCATATGCTGCAGCAGATTCAATTCCACGAGAAGAAACAGCGCTGTTTCGCGGTCGTCAAGCATAAGAATTTTGTTCAATTCCAGTTGAATTCGTTCCCGGGCAACCAGATCGATGAGTTCATGATGGGCAAGAATAGCAGCGCGCGACACATGGTCGAGTGTACCGTTGATGCGGGCAGTAAAGCGGCAAGCCCGGATAGCCCGAATGGGATCTTCTATCAGGCGTTGTGTCGGATTGCCTACAAAACGGATACAGGACTGTGCCAGGTCTTCCCGGCCGTTATAAGGATCGACTACCGTTCCGTCAGCCGCTTCAGCAATTGCATTAATCGTAAAATCCCGGCGACCTAGATCTTCTTCTATAGTCCTGACAAGGGTGACATAATCAGGATGACGGTAATCAGAATAGGGACCATCAACTCGAAACGACGCTATTTCGACCGAGTTAACCAGAGCGACCGAGAAAGATTCACCGACGATGCGGGCCTGAGGGAACAATGCCGATATCTGGTTCAGGTTGGCATTCGTAGCTATATCGATATCATCACTTTTGATGCCCAGCAGTTTATCTCTGACACAACCGCCAACATAATACGCGCTAAAACCGTGAGCGTTCAAGCGCTCTACGATAGCATCGGAATCAGGAGTATACCGGGTTGGGGGCATATTGATGGATGATGGTTGATGGTTAACGGCTGTGCTGACAGTAGGTTTGGTGACTGGGCCTTCATCCGCATGGTTTAGCCTGCCAGGAGACTTCGTAGTATTTCAGGAGTCAAATCGGCAACTGAATTGACCAGCAGGTCGGCTTCATCGACATAATGGCCAACACCAACAGCTTTAACTCCGGCCGCGCGCAAGGCCTGAATACCGAGTTTGGCGTCTTCAATGCCGACGGCATGCTCTGCGGTAGTTCGCGCCCGTTCAAGTCCTGCCAGAAAAATAGCCGGATCCGGCTTGGTCTTCACAACGTCATGCCGGTCGACGACGGCATCGACATAATTTCTGATGCGCGCCTGATCGACAACCTGGTTGGCGTTTTTACTGCCCGAAGCAATGATTATGCACACATCTTCAGAGCGTAGAGCCTGAAGCAGTTCCAGTGCTCCGGGCAAAATCAACTCATCAGGTTGTGCAAGGGATAAAATTTCCAGGTAACATTGATTTTTCCGGTCAGTTAAGGTATCAATAGTTGATCTTTCCGGAGCGGCAGTATGATTAAATTCTTCGAACATGACCCGCAAACATTCTTCGCGGGCCATACCGCGGAATGCGTCACCTAGTTGTTGATTAAAATGCAGACCGAGTTCATCAGCGAGTTGCTGCCAACTTTTATAATGCAGATAATGCGAATCGACCAGTACACCATCCAGATCAAATAAAACCGCATGCAATTCAGGCATAAACAATCCTTTTTAACGATTATCACCAATATATAAATTATAGTCGTTAGGACG
>CAZCLS010000190.1:0-7603 GCA_964499565.1 uncultured bacterium | reverse complement strand
ACCCGGAAGGCAGTGGACCGGCCAAAGGCTTTGCATGAATGGCAGACGTATTTGTCGTCTGTTATGCTTGAATGGAAGAGCACGATGAATATCGCGACCAGGATGATGCCTGTCGAATTTGTTATGATGATAAACTTTTTCATTGTAATCGGGATGATTATTCTCTGATTTTACCGGGCACTGCTTGGTTCCACCCGCACAAGTGATTGTTTATCGCGCCCCTGCCCCGGCTTCAGAGAAGCTTGGGGCTACTTAGCGGCCCAGCTACAATTGTGTCTGCTGGTTGAATGCAGTATTTACAGACGTATCAGTCGACATCTTTGATGGCAACCGGATCGCCCAAGCCGAGATCTTTGAGTAAATCGAGCTGGGTGGCGGCGTCACCGACGATCAAGTAAGATAATTTTTCAGGAACGATATACTCTTTTGCGAGGGATTGAAGCTGATCGGTAGTCATGGCGGTCAGGATAGCTTCCTGGTCTTTGATATAGTCGAGCGGCAGATGATATTTTGCGATCGTATTGAGCATACCGCATAAAGCGCCTAACGTTTCAAAGCGACGGGCATTGGATTTAAGAAGAGCGCTTTTAGTCGCGTAAAGGTCATTGCTTGAAATATCAGCGGGGTAGGATGCGAGTGTATCACGGAAGATGGAAACAGAATCGGGAGTTGCGCGCGAAATAACAGAAGAACCGGCGGAAAAAGGCCCGGGAATTTTAGACCCTGAAAAACCTGATCCGGCACCATACGTATACCCTTTTTCTTCCCGCAGAATGGTATTCAAGCGGCTGTTGAATGTCCCCCCCAATTTGAAATTCATGACGTAGGCCGGATAATAATCAGGATCGGTGTACGGTAACGCGAGATAGCCGACTTTGATGATAGACTGTTTGGCGCCGGAGAAATCGACGAAGTATACTTTCGGTTCAGCCGGTGGTTTGGGCAGAGGCGGGTTTGGAATCGTAACCTGGCGTGGAGACCAGTGTTCAGCCAGTGGCGAGAAGGCGCGTACGGCATGCGGTTTGGTGATATCGCCGGCAATGGCAATATAGGCTTCAGACGGAGACAGGTTCGCGTTATAATAGGCAATGCAGTCATCAAGAGAAATACCGGCGACAGAAACTTCACTGCCCGAGGCGGAATAACCGAAGACATGGTCGGGTCCGTACAACAGGCGATTGAAAACGCGGTTAGCGATATCGTCGGGATTGGCGCGGCTGCGTTTAATGCCTTCAATAGTCTGCTGTTTAATACGCTCGAATTCTTTAGCGTCCGAACGCGGTTCAAGCAGCATTTCGGCAGCCAGCTTTGAGACCGCATCGAATTTAGATGCCAGGCAACTGCCCTGCAGGCTAATCGAATCACGGCCGGCTGACACATACAGGCTGGCACCAAGATCTTTAATGGCATTTTCGAGTTCGAGGGGTGTTTTTGAGCGCGTGCCTTCATTCATGAGCGCTGCCGTCAGGTTGGCGACACCGACGGCATTGGTATTTTCAAGCAATTGTCCGCCTTCTATGGTAATCGTGAATTGAACCAGGGGGAGTTCGGTTTGAGTGATACCGTACAAGGGCAGGCCGTTTGGCAGATCGGCCTGCCAGATATGCGGAAGAGCAAGCAGAGGAGACGGTCCCGCGGGTGGTTCGACAGAGCGGTCAAAGGAAGAGGGGATGGCAGAAATCGATTGCATCCCTTCACCGGGTTGACCGAGGACGGATTTATCGAGAGCCGGATCGGGTTCCACGACAAATCGGGTACTGTTACGCGCTGCCAGGTTTGTCATACCCTGGGGAACAACGGACAGAAGAACGAAGGGTTTATCTTTAATATAGGTGTTATACACGCGCCAGATATCATCTTTTGACACAGACAGAGCCCGTTCCAAGTCTTCGCGGACAAAATCAGGACTGCCGGCATATTCGTTATAGAATGCCATGCGGAAACTTTTGGACAACAGGCTGGCCAGACCGTTGTAGAAGGAAGTTTCGGTACGGGTTTTAATGCGATCCAGTTGTTCATCCGTAAAACCGTTCTGCTCGAAACGCCGGAAAGCCTCTTGAATGGCCTGCTCAACATCATCAAGAGAGGTAGAAGGAAAGGTTCGGGAGCTGATCATAAACGAGCCGGCAAGTTCGCTGCCGGACGAATAAGCTCCGATGGCCGGAGCTAATTTTTTTCCTTCGACAAGCACCTGGTACAACGGCGCTTCTTTGCCGTTAGACAAAAGATCGGCCAGATAATCAAGCGCGTAGGAATCTTCATTGAATTGTTCCACGGTGGGAAAAACAAGAGAAAGCTGGGGTGATTTGGCAAACGGGTCTTCATACCAGGCCCGGCGCGATTCGGACAGTTCCGCGGGTGCGGGTGCGGGATTCAAGACAGAATCAGACGGTTTGATATCACCGAAATATTTTTGAATCCATTGTTTGGCCTGGTTCCGGTCGAAATCACCGGCGACGACCAGGGTGGCATTATTGGGAACATACCATTTTTTGTGAAATTTCTGAATATCAGCCACGGTCGCGTCTGTCAGGTCGGGCATTGAACCGATTGTCTGCCAGCTATAGGGATGGGAAGGGGGATACATCAGTTTACCGAGGATGTACCAGGTATTGCCATAGGGCTGATTATCGACACGCTGCTTCTTTTCGTTAATAACGACTTCCTGCTGATTGGCGAATGCTTCAGGAGTAACGGTACTGAGGAGATAGCCCATACGGTCGGATTCCATCCACAGAGCCATTTCGAGGACGTTTTTGGGCAGAACTTCATAGTAGACGGTTCCGTCCTGCCCCGTACCGCCGTTCAAGGTACCGCCAGCCTCCTGAATTTTCTGAAAGAACTGGTCCTGACCGACATTTTGAGATTCCTGGAACATCATATGCTCGAACAAGTGGGCAAAGCCTGTTTTGCCGGGTGTTTCGCGGTTTGAGCCGACATGATACTGGACGGCGACCGAAACGATCGGGTCGGAAGTGTCTTCATGCAGGATAACTTCCAGGCCGTTTGAGAGGGAATATTTTTCATAGGGGATGGAAAGGGAAGCGGTGTCCTTCTCACAACCGGTCATAAGAGCCGAACCGGCAACAACAATAATTATTAACAGCAGGCGCATAGAGAGCTCCATATTCAGGTTATACGTAAACAAGTACAATAAGTATAGTATACTAAAAAAAGAATTAAGTGGATAGAATAACCGCTGAAGCGGTCTTGGGTTTAACGTTTAAGGTTAAAAGTATATAAAGCAGCGTAGTAGGGCAGCTGCCCCTGCACTGCCGAGGAGTGGGAAAGGGGAAACGGCTACGCATAAGCAAGCTTCTACCACAACCATCAAAAAAATTGTTTTGTTGCATAATTATTTTGTCAATAATCATCTTGTGAGTATAAAAATCCGTTTCATTCCATTCGCATATTTTAAGGAAGGCGTCGTATATGATGTCTGTCCTTTATTGACGCGATGATAAACCACACAACCGCGCCCAGTGTAAGCAAAAAGAGGAGCAGAATAAAAACCATACCAAGTTGCTGACATACTTGACCTATGCTGATAGTAAATTGTGTAATTGTCGGCAGTTTCGTGGCAGACTCTTCCCAATAAAGAATCTTATAGGGTAAAATTTTAGTCAGGTAAATAAAACCCGTCCACAAAGGAAGACTGATTAGAAACAGAATACTTGCGGCCACTTTATATGCTTTCATGTTGTCAGATATAAAATATAATCCTGCATCCTCGCGAAGTAACAATGCCCATAACGTATAAATACTCAACGCGGTACCAAGAGGAAAACTCAGGATACCAAGGATGGCAAAGATAATGATAACAATGCGTGCCCAGGGAGCGCCTTTCATCAAACAGCGACCGCCGACGATACGCAGAACGAATAATGCCAGAATGAACAATTGCAGACAGGCAATCGGGATCCGGCAGGATCTCAGCCAGTTTGTGCAAAGCACGGGACATATGGGTTTTAACTGTACCGACCGAGCAGTTCATAACTTCAGCCACTTCGCGATACCTTAGATCGTGATAATAGGCCAAAACCAGGGCGGTACGCTGTCGGGTCGGCAGAACGCGAATAGCGCGTCGCACCTGTTCTTTCAATTCCGATTTAATTAGTGTGGTTACTGGACTGCAATTGGTACCCGTTGCACACTCTTTGAATGCGGTTTCGGGGATGGGGCGGAGCGAGTCATCGAGGGCGAGGATAAAGACACTGCGTTTCTGTTTGCGGAAGTGATCATTGGCAATATTAGTGGCAATCGCGGAATCGTCTTTCCGAATAAGAGCATCCATTAATTGTTCGTCGCTGCGTTCCATATTGAAAAATGATAATCAATCATTGTTTCCGGATATAAAATATAACCCGGCATCTTCACGGAAGAGCAATACCCAGAGGGCGTAGATTCCAACGGCGGTACCGATGGGAAACGCGATAATGCCCAGCACAGAAAACACGATAATAACAATACGGGCCCAGGGTACGCCTTTCATCAGGCGCACGGCGCTGACAATGCGCAGAATGAATACCGCCGGAATAATCAGCAGCGGCAGGAAAGCAAGAAAAGCCCACGTGGATCTGGCACCGTCTCCTGCATTCTGACTAAAAAATTCGAGGAGCCCCAATGGAAAAATACCACCGATCAATACTCCCAAACCGCCGAAAACAATGTTCAGAATCCCGACGACTTTGATATGAACATCGGGTTTTCGAGACGTTTGCGTGAAGGCGATCGGGCCGAAAGCCTGTTTAAGTTCCCGGGCTTCTTCCGCGGTTATCCTACCGGCGATAGCCATAGTGTCAATTTTTTTTGCTTCGGCCGTAACGCGGATGTGCGCTTTCTTTTCTTTGCGCGTGACGATGATGGCGACAACACTGCCAGCAATTAACAGTACCATCGACAGTAGAATAACACCCAGGATAACGATACCTATGATACTATGCATAATAATTCCTCCTTTTTATTATTCTTTGTTATCAGATATAAAATATAGACCGGCTTCTTCACGGAAAAGCAATACCCAGAGTGCGTAGATCCCGATTGCGGTGCCGATGGGAAACGCTATAATGCCCAGTATGGAAAAAACGATAATAACGATCCGGGTCCAGGGAGCGCCTTTCATCAGTTTTACCGCGGCGATGATACGGAAAATGATTATGGCCAAAACGACAATAACAACAAAGAGCATAATAAGCATCGGCAGTAAAACAATACCGCCCGACTCGACATGAGCAAGGCGGACATTCAGTATACCAAAACCCATAAGCGCTACCAGCAGCAGCACAGAATGGAGCACGGCAAATACGATATTAATTATACCCAACGCTTTAATATGCACATCCGGCTCTCGTGATGACTCGGTATAAGCGACAGGGCCAAGAGCCTGCTTCAGTTCCCGGGCTTCATCGGCGGTAATTCTGCCACTCGCAACCAGCGCATCAATTTTTTTTGCTTCAGCTGTTACGCGAATATGTTCTTTCTTTTCCTTTCGCGTGACGGCGATGGCGATAACAATGCCGATAATCAGCAGAAGTATCCCCAACAGGATAACTCCGAGTATCAGTATTGCAAAACTGGGATATATATGTCCTGTTTCCATGATAATGCCTCCTTTTATCAGTTATTATTGTTTGCAAAAAACAGGCCGGCCTCTTCCGGGAAGCAAGGCCCATAATGTATAAATACATAACACGGCACCCAGCGGAAAAATCATATGAATTCCGAACGCGGTAACCCGCGGAAAAATAAAAATTCCGAGCATGGCAAATATAATAATGGCAATGCGAGCCCAGAGGGCGCCTTTCATCAGCCAGGCGACGCTTATGATCCGCATAAAGCTCAACAGTAATGATAAGCAACCAATAATACCCCATAAATATTCTCTGTCACCTGCATATGGGTGGCGAAATAACGAGGAAGTAGTAAAAAGATACCCTCCGCAGGTAAATACGCCAAGACTACCGAAAACAACATTCAGAATACCGACAATGGTGATATGGATATCAGGTTTCCGGAATGTTTGAATGAGCGTGCCAGGGCCGAGAGCCTCTTTCAGTTCCCGGGCTTCATCAGCGGTTATCCTGCCGTTAGCAGTCATCGCATCAATTTTTTCTGCTTCAGCAGTTATACGAATGTGTTCTTTCTTTTTCTTGCGCGTAATAAGAATTGAGACAATAGTTCCGATAATTAACAGGAGTATCGTCAACAATAAAACGCCCAGTATAAAGTACACCTTAAGGCGATTGAACGTACTTACATCCATGATATTTCCTCCGCAGTATTATGTGTTATCAGATATAAAATACAATCCGGCCTCTTCACGGAAGAGCAATACCCAGAGTGAATAGACACCCACGGCGGTGCCGATAGGAAAGCTCAGAATGCCGAGGATTGAGAATACAATGATAACAATACGGGCCCAGGGAGCTCCTTTCATCAGTTTTACGGCTGCGATGATATGGAAAACGGTCAAAGCCAGAAATACCAGGGCGAAAATGATGATAAGGAGTACTGGCAGCAATACAATATGCCCGGGCCTGTTTGAAAAATGTGCCACGCCTGAGAACAGTGCCAAACCGAAAAACACCACCACCAGCATCAGGAGCTTAAACGCCGAAGCAACAATATGAACAGTGCCGACAATTTTGACGTGTGAATCGGGTTCATGTGATATTTCGGTACAGGCCGCCGGACCGAAGGCGTGTTTCAGTTCCCGGGCTTCATCGGGGGTAATTCTGCCGCCATCAACCATAGCATCGATTTTTTGAACTTCGCAGGAGATGCGGATATGCTCTCGTTTTTCTTTTTTAACAGCTGAAACAGCAACCGTAATGCCGACAAGTACCAGCGCAATGAAAAACAGAACAAACAGGGCAAGCAGAACGCCTATGACAGCAATTCTGGCAGAACTGGCTTTGCGTTGCGTGCGCTGTTCGGCACGCAGTTTGTTTTGTATTTCGATTTTCAAAAGATCTTTTCTGTTTAGAATGGGATTCGGGAGACCGACATATACCGTTTTTGTCAGAATTGGAGTAGACAATTGACTGGTTTTTACTATTGAATATGCAGGAGGCGTGTTGATGGTTTCAATCTGGTCTCCGGCATAAACGGAGAAAACCAGCTTCAGGATGGTCTGCTGCGGCGAAAATGTGGCAGTATAGGAATCATAATTTGCAGGGAGCAGTTGAACGCTGTAATTCATAAAATAATCAGGACAGGATTCAAGCGGGTATAGGTCGCGTTCGGAGACCAGGCCGGCGAAGGTATTAGAGCCGGTATAATTAGCAAAACAACCATCATTTCTAAGATACGTCTGCTCAAGAATCTCTGTTGCGACAGCCGGATTGGGATTATGTGTACAAACAGTATCAATATCCTGAAAAATCCGCTGGATTTTGTGGTTTAGATGTTCAAGTATGTTTGTTTGCTTGATGTCAATCTCAGCCGTGTGAACGTCAACACGGTTGATACGTTGATATGAAGGCGGCTGGGCATAGACCGCGACTGCGATAAACACAAGCGAACATAAGACAGATGAGACAAGCGAGCGTTTCATACTAACCTCCTGAAAATCGATATAAGTTATATATTTGCCGGATGATCA
>CAZCLS010000189.1:6050-7642 GCA_964499565.1 uncultured bacterium | reverse complement strand
ACGGGACTGTCAACGGCGTTTGGATAATCCGTATCCCACGATGCTCTGACCCAGACACCGCTGGTCCAGGGCAGATCCGAGCGGATCGAGAAATCAAGATAATAGAATGTGCGCAAGCCTTCCCAGGTCTGGTTTACTATAGCATATGAATGGGCTGCCTCACTGGCCTGTGCCGCGGCACTTTCACCGACATCCAGCGTGTCGGACAATACTTCGTTTGTTCCCTGGATAGAATACGTCCAATAGGAGAATTCATTCCAGTCGAAAGCGCTGCTGACGAACTGGACTTTAACCGTAATCGAATTATTACCGGCAGTAAAACTCGACGGCAGCAATCTGGAACTGTCATAAAAAACCGCCCCGTAGGAGCCGGGATCATACCATGAACCGACCAGCTTGCCATTGACATACACATTCGCTTTTTGGTCACCGATCCCGTAATCCATACGCCGGACAAGACGGACGCCGTCGTTGGAGGGATTGATTGCCATGATAAACTGGCAGTAACCGGTAAATGCCCGCCCGTCGTCGGTAGTGGGTTCACCCGGTTCCTGGTCGAAAAGCAAGCCCGGATTACGCAGACGGATGCTGTGGATGACGCGTGAACCGCTGATGTCCGCAAGCACTTTACTTTCACCCGGTCCCAGGTTAAACTGGTTGACTATGGATACCGTATCGGTGTATGTGCCGACCGGAGCGCCGATGGCATTCCACAAAGCCCGGACATCCGAGGAATCTTCCGACCCGGTCCAGGATACGATACCGGTTGTTCCGGGATAACGAATGAAGCCCAGATTATAAAACTGGTTCGGATCAGTTGTCGTAATTTTGCATCCGTTGGTGAACATGATTGGAAGATATGAATAATACCCTCCGCTGGATGCATCGGCGTCATCGTTCAAAGGTGATAAAAAGGGCGCGGTTGATCCGCTGAAAAATGAATTAAGCGATAACGATATCTGCGGAGTTGCCGCGCCGTTTAAATACATGCGCAGTGTTCGCGAGCCGGTCATGCCTGTCGCCCAATGCTGGTACAGTACGCCGGGTCCCGTTATTTCCGCCATGACATATTCTGAACCGTCGCGATACAGAAACCAGCCGCAGTCATTACCACTGCCGGTTCGGTCAAAGCTGGAAAATCCCTGGCGCCACTCCAGCGGCCGTAATACAGGCAATGCTTCCAGATGGCGGTAAACGTCCAGACCGTAATATACAGTGTTAGTACCATAACAAAAACTGCAAAGAGCTATTGTCCAGATAAACATGTGAGTTGATTTCATGGCGTTTTCAGGTGATGTTAAAAATGATGGTAAATTCACTGTCGCCTCCATGCTACCATCGCTCAAAAAGAAAGACAATTAACATAAGTAACACAATACTACTGTTTTGATACAATCCGGTTATTCTTTCATACGCCGTTTGGTCCGGCGGGTCGCCTCGGCCTGCAGCGGGTCATCGGGCCAGTAGTGTTTAGGATACCGCCCTTTTAATTCTTTCTTCACCGCGAAATAACCTGTTTGCCAGAAACTGGCCAGGTCTTGTGTCACCTGTACCGGCCTGCGCGCGGGTGATAACAGGTGAATCACTACCGC
>CAZCLS010000189.1:0-5950 GCA_964499565.1 uncultured bacterium | reverse complement strand
CTTCGCTATGCCCGCCTCGCGAATGCCTTCCAGCATCGCTCTGCTGACCTGCATTTCATCAGCATTTTGCAATGGCTCATCTTTTAAGACTAACGCGAAAAGGCGTGTCTGCCGATGCGCGCTGACAGCCTGTTCTGTTCTATCCCAGCGGATACTTTCCTCCGTGTGGATATAATCTGAAAACTGCCGTGTTATTTGCTCGAGACTGATCGGTGCGGCCAGCATGATGCAGGATGAACTGCCGCTGCCTTCAACATTGGCTGCTACCAGATATTCATTGTCAGAAAGTGGTGTCTCTTCCCGGAAATATGCACCGCGACCGTTGGACATCACGTATTGAGTCCTGCTGTCAGGCCGCCGGCGGGCGATTCGGTCGGGATAGGCCCAGGCTAATAATAATCCGGTTTCGTCACTGTGACCGTGAGAGCTGTGAACATGCAGATGCCGTTTCCATATCCCAGCCGCTTCCAGAATGCGGCGGCAGGCGTTATGATCCGCGCGGACAGCATGTCTCTCCTCCCGTGTCCGCTGCCCAATGGCATGCAGGATATCGAGTCGGGTGCGGATATCCCTGTCCGGCTGAAATGTGTCGGACGGGATGATATCCCGTTCGTTCAACAGCGCCGCCAGTTCGCAAGCCAGTCCGCCGAATCCGGCCTCTTTGCCTTTCAGCATCATGTGGGCCAGGCGCGGATGCGTGCCGAATACAGCCATCTTTTTCCCGTGTTCCGTGACTGCTCCTGCGCTGTCTAATGCGCCGAGTTCCGTCAACAGTTCACGTGCTCGGGCAAATGTTCCCGCCGGCGGTAGATCGAGCCAGTGCAGTTGTCCCGGATCGGGGACACCCCATAAAGCCAGTTCCAGTGCTAACGGCGTCAAATCGACATTCTTTATTTCCGGCGCTGTGAAAGCTTCGAGCAATGCTTGATCCGACTCGGGCCACAAACGAAAACATACTCCCGGCTCTGTCCGTCCGGCCCGGCCCCGGCGCTGATCGGCCGACGCGTTTGAGACTTTCACCGTTTCCAGTCTGGTCATTCCCGCGCGCGGATCAAATCGCGGTACTCTCATCTGCCCGCTGTCGATAACGACCCGAATGCCTTCTATAGTCAGACTTGTTTCGGCGATGGAGGTAGCTAATACGATTTTTCGAATACCGGCCTGCACCGGTTTAATAGCCTCGTTCTGGGCTTCGTGCGATAGATTGCCGTATAAAGGCATAACATGTATATGGCCGGGCAAACGCGCGGCGCGCAGATCCTTGCGAACAGCTTCGATGCTTCCTGCTCCGGGCAGAAATACCAGCAGACTGCCGTGCTCTTCTTTCAAGGCACGTAGAATTGTCGAAACGACAGTGTCAGTTATCCTGTTTGTGGAAGCGCGGGCCAGATACCGGGTAACAACCTGATAGCTGCGGCCGCTGCCGCTGATAACCGGTGCGTCCTCCATGAGTGCCGCAACCCGCTCCCCGTCAAGTGTGGCTGACATAACAAGGACGCGCAGATCTTCACGCAGAACCTGCTGCATATCTAATGTGAGTGCAAGTCCCAGGTCGGCATGTACACTGCGTTCGTGAAACTCATCAAAAATAATCAACCCGGCTTCTGCCAGTGAAGGATCGCTTTGCAGATGCCGGGTGAGAATCCCTTCTGTTACAACTTCAATCCGGGTATTCGGTCCAACCGCACTGTCCAGCCGAACACGATAACCGGCAGTCTGCCCAACCTGTTCGTTCAGCATGTCCGCCATGCGCCAGGCTGCTGCCCGAGCGGCCAGGCGGCGCGGCTCAAGCATGATAATTTTGCGGTTTTCCAGCCAGGGCTCGTTCAGCAGGGCCAGGGGAACACCAGTTGTTTTCCCGGCACCGGGCGGCGCCTGCAGCACAACGTTCCGGCTGGTTGCCAGAGCCTGCTTCAGTTCAGGGAGCTGTTGCTCGATCGGCAGCATTGTAGCGCTACTCCTCAGGCGCGGCCTTTGGGCTGTCGCCTGCAGGAGATTGTTGGAATTTTGTTGAAGTGAACGTGATAATGTTTCTTCACATCATCTGTTGAATTTCTCATTTTGATTCCAACTATTATTTATATGCCGAATCTAATATTTTTTCAACGTCCCTATCTGATAACTGATACCGGTCAAGATCGAATAAACCGCCCATGGTATGGCGCGCGTTTTGTGCCAGTTTGGGTATGTCGTTGTGTTCGATTCCGTATTCCGACATTTTCAGGTCAGAAACATCACAGGCAATCTGCAGCTCCTTGAGCGCTTCCACAAACAGGAACGGCGCATTGTCTGCCGCGACACCCGATGTGTCCTTGCCCATTGCTCTGGCCATCGTTATGAAACGGTCGGGTACTTTGTCGGCGAAAAACGTGAAATACGCTACTGAGAGCATTATCAATCCCGCGCCATGCGGCAGCTCTGGATAAAAGGCACTCATTGCATGTTCCAGAGAGTGCTCCGAGGTGCAGCATGATGTCGATTCTACAAATCCTGACAACGTGTTCGCCAGGGCTATATTTGTGCGCGCTTCAAGATTGCCGCCGTCTCGTACCGCGGTCGGCAGCCAGGTGCTGATCAATTCAATGCTTTTTAAGGCATAAGCATCGCTGATAGGCGTGGCAATCGTGGCAAGATATCCTTCGACCGCGTGAAAAAACGCGTCAAATCCCTGGTAGGCCGTCAGTCGCGGCGGTACCGACAGCATAAGTTCAGGATCGACTATCGATAGACTGGGAAATGTTTCAGGTATACCGAACCCGATCTTTTCCTTGCGCTCTTCATGCGTGATGACAGTCCAGGGATCAGCTTCCGTGCCCGTCCCGGCGGTTGTTGTGATGGCGATAATCGGCAGCACGCCATTACTGAGCGGCTGACCTTTACCGCTGCCGCCATTGATATAATCCCAATAATCTCCCGGATTTTTTGCCATGATCGCTATGCTTTTAGCCGAATCTATACTGCTGCCGCCCCCAAGGCCAATGACGAAATCGCACTGTTTCTCGCGTGCTAACGCGGCGCCTTCCATGACATGTTTGTGGATCGGATTAGGCAGGATTTTATCAAATACGATGGCGCTGACCCCGTTCTTTTTCAGTAAATCTATCGTCCTATCCAGGTAGCCGTGCTTCTTCATTGAGCCACCGGCCGATATGACAATCAATGCTTTCGTGCCGGGAAGGGAAACGGTTGCCAGATCGTTCAGTTTTCCGGGTCCGAAGAGTACTTTCGTTGGGATATAATAGTCGAACTGCATAATGATTCTCCTTACACGTTAACAAATATCTGCCTATTATAGCAAATTGTAAAAATACGTAACATCTACACCGTCAAACCGTCAATTGCAGACCGGACAGTGGAGAGTATAGTTTTGTGTCAGGGTAACGCTCAAACCAATGGCTTATATCCGTGTATCATTCACTTCATATTGCTCCCGCTCGGATATCAGACGAAGGGCCCGCGCGAAATATTCTACTATAATAATCCGGGCTTCTTCAATCGTGGAAACTTTTACGACTGTCCGCCGGAATTCCTTGGCTTCAGGCAGACCGCGCGCATAGCAGCAGGCTATTCGCCGGATGTGCAGGCAGGCTATCTTTTCTCCATATAATTTCTCCAGATAGTGCAAATGCCGTAATGCCAGCCGGCCCCGCTCCTCCGGGTTTGGTGTGCCTGTCTCATCGCTGCCGCTAAGGTAATTAAACACTTCCCGGAATATCCAGGGTGCACCCATCGCCGCCCGCCCGATCATTATGCCCGCGCAGCCGGTTTCTTCAAACAATGACTGTGCCGTACGGCCGTCCACGACATCCCCGTTTCCGATAACCGGAACATCAACCGCCTCAACAACTTCGCGAATGGTAGGCCAATGCGCTGTACCCGCATATCCCTGGGCGCGGGTGCGTCCGTGCACGGCTATCGCCTGAGCGCCGGCTCCCGCCATCCTGCGCGCGAATTCCGGTGCGTTGCGTGACTGCTCATCCCATCCCGTCCTGATTTTTACCGTGACCGGTATCGTTACGGCTCTTGCACACGCTTGAACTATGGCTTCCGCCCGCTCGGGATCCTTCATCAGTACTGCTCCGCCTCCGGTCTTGACCACTTTCGATACCGGGCATCCCATATTAATATCAATCAGGTCCGCCCCGTAATCCTCAAGCAGCGAAGCACTGGCTGCCATCATCTCCGGGTCAGACCCGAAAATCTGCATCCCAAGCGGATGCTCTTCGGCTGTCGTGGCGATCAAATTAAATGTTTTTGGCCCCGCATGCAGTATTGTATGGCAGCTGATCAACTCGGTATAGGCCATCCCCGCCCCCCCCAGCTCGCCCACAATCCGTCGATATGCCAAATCGGTATACCCGGCCATCGGAGCTACCAGAATATTCGGATACACTGTCAGTGTCCCAATCCGAAATGCCTGTAAATAGTGTTTCGTATCAACCATATCATACCTGTAAATCAATTCAAATCATAAGACTACTATAATACCAAATTTTTAACCGCAATTACCCCCAAGAACAAAGTGACAATTCGGTGCCAGGCACTGATTTGTCACTTTGTTTTCACTATCATTCACATTATGAACACGTTATAAAGTGAACTATCAGCACCTGGCACCGAATTGTCACTTTGTTGGGGGTGGATTTGCAGAATAACGATGATTACGGAATCTGGTAGTTTTGGTGCGTAAGCAGCCTTTAACTGTGCCAGGCAAAGCTCAGTTTGTCAAGCATAGCTATTTTTTGTGTGTCTAATTGTGTGGCATTCCGAGCGGTGCCTTTCCTTACACAGCGCTGGCGCGCTACCCAAGCTCCAAGTCGAATATCAGGAAGATACTTTCTGGGTACGTTACTGTGACCGTATCGTTTGTAGTACGTCTCCAGACGGTGATACATCTCCATCCAGGGGTCGTTCGCTTGTATCACATCGCTTCGATTAAGTCTGGCAAGAATTGCTTGTGTTTGTTTTTTCAGAGGACTATTTTGTGAGAGGTCGGTATCAATAGAATTTCGAGCACGAATCACACCTGAAGAATGTATGCCTCCGCATTGCCGGCCAATTTCTTCTAAGGTATACTTACTTTGACACACAAGCGCGGCTGTCCAGAGCAGAATTCGACGAGCGGTCCGGTTTGCTTTTATTGGATGCCGGCATAGAATTGCATCCGGCTCTAGTGCGAACTCGGCACAAACGGCTTTGATTACATCAGGAAGTGAACAGGCGGTAATAACTTTTCGAGCAAAGCGGGCAGAGGCATCATATTTTTCCCGCGAAATAACCAAATCCGCTATACGAGAAAGAAAAGCCTCAGAACCAAGCACACTTCCGGCAACTGATTTTTCAAATGGATCGGATTCTATAGCAAGACCTTCCAGAATGAACCGCATATAAGCCTGGTGTTGTTCAGGCACGTTCGTTCCGAAATGAGAAAGGAATGCATCTGTTTCAACTGGCCAGGGAAGGGATTTTTTCCCGCAATAAGCAGGATAGGACGACCATTTGTAGTTCTGCAACAAAAACATACGATCCTGCTCTGGTTTGTTGAGCATTACTTTAGCACGGACAGGATTCAGATGAATATATCTGGTCAATTCACAGCCATATTCGTGTGAATCAACGACGGGGGATTTGTACCGGGCCTGAAAAGCATGGCCAATGCGGTTGTGGAGCTTATTATACTGCTTAACAAACGTGCTCTGGAAGGTACGCATGAAGCGGCTCAGATTAGGATTTCGGGTAAACAGAAGTAAATGGAAATGATTGGGCATCAAACAGAAAGCGTGAATCTCGACTTCGTATTGAGGTGCGAAGGAAAAGAGATGATCAAGAAACATATGATGATCAGAATCATCAAAGAAAATAGTTTGCTTGTTATTTCCGCGGTTATAAACATGATACCACAGATTTTCTCCTTCAATGCGTAATGGACGCCCCATGAGCCACCTCCATA
>CAZCLS010000188.1:0-7645 GCA_964499565.1 uncultured bacterium | reverse complement strand
CAATCTCGAAGCCGATATCCTCTTAAAACACGCCGAGTTTGAACTCAAACACACCGACTAACAACCGCACGCTGGTAATTCCGCTCCTGATTTCACAGCAACACTCCACGTTCAATAACATGCTGCTAACGTTGGAGTCCAGCCTTCAGGCTGCTTTTTCTTCACGCTAAAGCGTGTACTCCAACCGTGCTTGCTATAATTCTTTATCCAAATCCGGCAACCGCCGGATTCTGTAAATTCAGCCCCAAAGCTGAATTTAATCTAACCCGCATCACATCTATACACACTCACAAGCACACAAAAACCAAGCCGGATTAAACCCAAGCTTGCCACGCAGCTTTCCAATCGCTCCCCCCATTTCCCTTTTTTGCTATAATACTTTGTCGATTACAACCAGAGAGGCTCCTATGAACATGCGTTTTAAATGTGTTTGCGGCAATTCCATTATCGTTGACCGGTCCAAAATCGGTGAAAAGGTTACCTGTCCCAATTGCGGCTCGATCCTGCGCGTACCGCCCGTTCCCAACAAATCTGATGTAGAAGAACCTTCAAATCCCCTCTCCGAAAAAATTAAGGCCGCAGAACATGCTCAGGAAGGCTATGACAAAGAAACTGAAAAACTAATCCTCAAAACCCGCCGCTCTATCCTTGCCCGTCAAGGTAGTATCATCTACTTGCTGACACTGATCCTGCTCCAGCCTTTGCTTCTGTTCGCCTGCCGGTTCAAACTCTTCAACACTGTTTCGGATATTCTCAGCCGCCCGCTTTTCGCCTTATATGACTTCATCAACTCCATTCAACACGCTTTCATTATGCCTTATATTACTCCTATCTGTTTTGTAGTCCTCATTCTATCTGGTCTGGCAATGATCCGTTTCGTCCGGCTCATGATCTGGTCTTTCCGGCGCCGCTACCGCGTCACTAATCAACGCCTGCTGATCCTGAACGGTATCATCGCTCGTGATAAACTCCAGATTCTACTCATCCGCATTAAAGACCTGAATCTGCATCAGTCAGTCGTTGAGCGGGTATTCAATGTCGGCAGTGTCGAAGTCATCTCAACTGATGAAACAACTGACAAATTAATGATTGAAAATGTCGGCCATCCCAACGCTTTCTATGAAAAGCTCCACATTGTCTGGCAGGAAGCTATCAAAAATCGCGGCTTAGTCATGTGGTAGCATGTCTTGAGTACCTGGGTGCCCTGCGGACAGTGAGAAGGTGCTTGGCCGGGCGGTTGAAAACCGACTGGTCCCGCAAAGCGGGATGTGAAGGTATAAAAGTCCTCCATAATCCCGGGGGCTTGGAAGCATACGTGTTTCAGTGCTTCAGTACCAAGACACCTCACCCTGATGGCGTAGCTTCGCACTCCACAGGGCAAAGCCACATCACCACTCACCACTCACGGCCCTCTGCCCTCTGCCCTCTGCCCTCTGCCCTCTGCTCTCGGCCCACGGCCCACAGCCCACGGCTCATAGCTGGACATTCAGCTATCCATTTAGTACAATGGATACATAGCCCCTCTATAGGTATCCACCATGAAACGCTTGTATCATGCACCACACTCCTTGCGGCATTTTTTCATCCGCACCATTTTCTATACCATCTGCATCACCGCTATTTCACTGAACGTCAATGCCATTACCCGCTATGTGTCCCCGTCCGGCACCCATGTCTCCCCCTTTACTTCCTGGGCCACCGCAGCTACCAATATCCAGGCTGCAGTCGATGCTGCCTCCGATGGCGATTCGGTCCTCGTTGCCGACGGTACCTATGACAACGGCGGTGCAGTTACTCCCGCCTGGCCCCATGTATCGATCAACCGCGTAATGATCAATAAATCAATTACCGTACAAAGTGTTAATGGACCGGCTATAACAATTATTACCGGCAACGGCATTGTCCGCTGCGCCTATGTCGGCAGCAATGCCGTCCTGTCAGGCTTCACCCTGCGTAACGGCCGAACCAATCCTATGGGCTCCGGTATCGACCCGAACGGCGGCGGAGCGATCATTAACAATACCGCTATCATCACGAACTGCATTGTGCAAAATAATAGCGGAGGTCGCGGCGGAGGCCTGTATTTATACTATCCTGCGCCAAAATGCGTCGATTGCATTGTTGAGAATAATTCAGCCGGCTACGGCGGTGGAGTATTTAATTATTTTGAAGGCACTATCTCCGATTGTATCATTCGTGGTAATGACGGCGAATATGGTGGCGGTGTGAACATCCAAAATGGCCTGCTTGCAAACTGTACCATCTCAAATAACTACGCATCATGGCACGGTGGTGGCGTTCATGTCAGCAAAGCACATAGTACCTATAATACCCGTGTCAGTAACTGTTTCATTCGTGCTAACACTGCCGCGATCAATGGCGGCGGCCTGTATGGCTCAGCCAGACCGCTGGTCATGAACTGTTATGTCAGTGATAATATCGCCACCAACGGCGGCGGTATCGCTTCCTATCAGGGCATCAACGCAATTAACTGCGTTTCCTACCGTAATCATGCCTTGAATCTCGGCGGCGGCATGTATTGCAAGGAAACTCAGTCGCAGATCATTAACTGTACTATCGCGCAAAATACTGCCGATAACCAGGGCGGCGGCGTTTACTCTGAAGCATACAACTACTTTAAAAATACCATCATCTATTTTAATGCCGCTCCGGTCGATTCCAACCTGTATTATATTGTTCCGTTGTACGACATGTTCTTCAACTGCTGTATCACTCCCACACCAGCCAAATCTACAGCTAATATTTCTGCCAACCCCAGATTCGTCAATGCCGCCGGTAACAACTTCCGGCTCTTGATAACCTCCCCTTGCATTAACACCGGTGATAACAGCTATATCTCCTATCCCTATGACCTTGACGGTAATCCCCGCATCGAAGGCGGTATCGTCGATATCGGCGCCTACGAATGGAAAGTGCCCTACGACCCGGTTTCCCCGGTTATTACCAGTATCGCTCCCCCATCATGGTCATCTACTAATATCCCCGTAATGGATATGTCAATAACCGCCACTGACGACTTCCTGGTCACAGAAGTAACTATCAATGGAAGCAAGGCATCATATGACCAGGACAATACCTGGCTCTATTCCCTCCCGCTCGCTATCGGCACAAATACGGCCGAAGTTATCGCGGCCGATATCGGTTTGAATACCGCTACCGCCACGGTTATGTATGTCCGCTCATGGGACAGCTCAAAAACCAATCCGCCTGTCATCACTGCCGTAGCTCCCGAAACCGGCTTTACATCCCTGGTATCTACTGTTACAATGACAATTGACGTCGCGGCCGATATCGGAGTGTCAAACGTATTAGTCAACACGCATCCTGCTTCATTTCTCTCCGGATACTCCTGGCAGTACGATCTGCACCTCGCGCAAGGGCATAATGACGTTACCATCAACGCGGTCGACTTCGGCGGTAACGCTGCCACCGAACAGGTCTACTACGTCTACGCGCCTACTGGTACTGTCATCGAAACCGGTGCACCGGTGATCGTCAGCGTCGACCCACCCGACGGAACCCAATCATCCGATTGGCTGATAGACATGACCATCGCCGCTACCGATAATGTGGCTGTCACTGCCGTAACCGTTAACGGCCGCCAGGCTACACATGCTGCCTATCCCAACTGGTCTATTACCGTCCCGATCATCCCTGGCCAGAATCCCAAAACTATTATCGCAACCGATGATGAAGGCTATGCGACTACCCAGCAGGTATCCTATACCGGCACCATGTCCGGCGGTCAGCCCAATACCCATTACGTCTCCCCCAGTGGCCTGCATATTTCCCCATTTACTACCTGGGAAAATGCCGCGACAAATATCCAGGCGGCCGTTAATGTCGCTGCGGCGGGTAAAACGGTCATGGTCGCTCCTTCACTCTACGACGAAGGGTGCTACTCCACCGGCAGCAGCCTGTCTAACCGTGTGATGATATCACAAGCAATCCACATGACCAGCGTTGCCGGCCCCAAATTCACGGTCATCTGCGGTAGCGGCAGCAGGTCGACCGGCGCGGTACGCAATATCTTCTGTGATGTCGCCGCCCTTATTTCAGGTTTCACGCTCTCTAACGGTAATACTCTCCTGTCCGGCTCAGCCTATGAAATCTCAGGCGGCGGTGCTTACCTTGAATTCGGCGCGACACTCAGCAACTGTATTGTCACGTCCTGCTCGGCCTTCCAGGGCGGTGCGGTCTATTGCGGTGAAGATGCCCTGGTTACCGATTCGATCCTCATTCACAACTATGCCAAACAACAGGGCGGTGCTGTATTCACTGTTAACAGGGGAACTGTTTTCAATTGTTCAATCTATACCAACAAGGCTAATTCATATGGCGGCGGAATTTACTGCGATCATGACGGTGATATCATACTGTGCAATATCTATGATAATTACGGGGGTTTTGGCGGCGGAGTGTATTGTTTCGACGGCGGTACTGTTAATCGCTGCCGAATTTATGATAATTCCGCTCACCAGGGCGGCGGCCTGTATATGTATGCCGATTGCGGTGTCTATAACTCTTTGATCTATGATAATTCCGCGGCAAATACCGGCGGAGGAGTCTATGCCAATATTGGTACCAGCTTCATCAAGATTTATAACTGTACCATCTGCGGTAATTATTCCCAGATCGGCGGCGGCGGCATTATTTACGGCGGATCTGCCGTTTCGGTCTATAACTCGATCGTGTACTACAACACTTCCCCCAATACCGGCAGTGAAAACTATTCCATGGGCTATTTCTATAACAGCTGCACCTACCCCATGCCCACCATGGGCGCCAACAATATCGACAGCTCCCCCCGCTTCCTCAGCAATCCCGACTACGCCTATCACCTCCGCACCGACTCACCCTGCATAGACGCCGGAACCAACCAGTTCACCTTCGGCGCCTGGGACTTGGCAGGCAACACCCGCATCCACGACGGCACTGTCGATATGGGCGCTATAGAGTACATTCCGGAACCCGCCACGCTCTTCGCGGCGCTATTCACCCTTATTGTATTGAAATACCGTGCCGCGCAGCGGTAAGGGTGTCTCAGCCCGCATAACCAAACACGCTGTATACATGCTTACCCCCCCGCGCCGACGCGCTAACGCGCCACCCATCCCCCGGACGGAACCGGCCTCCTACACTAAAACTCAATTGCCCCCGCGTACCTTAAGCACGCTGACCTGTCAGACCTTTGGTCTGAACCTTTTTATCCCTTTAATCCTCTTAATCCCCTTTAATCCCCTTAATCCCTTTAATCCCACTCCCCCACTCCCCCTTGTAAATCCCTTGCGTTTGTAATATAATAGTATATTGTATAAATACTTTTATGTTATTATCCTTTACCGAGACTGCTGATGAAAAAATTGCTGCTCCTGCTCCTCTTTTCTTCCCTCTCTGCTTTCCCTACCGGCAGACTCAATCTTAATATCGCCGTCGTTAATTATGACCCTGTTATGGAAAACCTTCCCGGTTCCCCACGTCTCCATCAGGCTACCCACTGGACCGATCCGACCAAGATGGCCCGCGACCATGTCGAGTGGTGGAATCAAGCCAGCCACGGTATGGTCCAATGCCATATCGTTGCTATCACAAACCTGAACGCCTGGCCCGCTAAATCCGACGGGTTCCGCTATACCGACGAATCATACTGGGCTATCTATACTAACGGCTGGAAAGGCGGTCATAAGCCCGACCAGTTTAATTACTCTACTCCCTTTACTGAAGATGTCCCCTGGCTCCTGCCCATGATCGAAAACGGTCAGGTTGACCAGGTCTGGATGTACACCTTTCCTTATTCCGGCTCATTCGAAACCCGCATGATGGGCCCCGGCGCCTACAGCTGCAATTCTGACGGTTCCGCAGAGTTAGGCAATTCCCGCCTCTTCATGATTAATTTCCCCAGTATGGAACGCGCTGATACTCCCATGGAAAATTTCGGTCATGGCTGTGAATCTGTCCTGGCCGCCTGGTTCTGGAACTCTCTTCTTAACTACCCCGGCGAAGTCGATACTCCCTATGCCAAAATCAATGATTTTGCCCTGTTTACCCGCGCCGAAGCCAATGATCCCGGTAATGCCCATTGCGGTAATGTTCACTTCGCTCCCAATTCCGCCGGCGGATACGACTGGGCTAATTCAAACTATGCCCTCAGTTACGCCGACAGCTGGTTCTCTTATCCGCTTCTCACTAACGCTCCTCGCTTGATGAATAATGCGGAATGGGGCATGGGCGTCAATCATCTCCATAAAAACTGGTGGTTTCAGCATATGCCCCAGAAAGTCGGCCTGCATAACGGTCACCTCATGAACTGGCTGACCTATTATCTCAACCTTAATAAAGCCTCCTATCCTATCGGTTCAGATTCCCCGATAGTCCAAACCAATGTCGACCTGGCCGGTTGGTTCTCGTTCGAACTCTTTGTTCCTCCCGGTTCCACCCAGGTTACCTTTAATGTCGATTCCGGCCGACCCGTCGAATTCGGCCTCAGGAAAAACGCCCTTCCGCTCTTTAACCGCTTTAACTGGTGGGGTGCCAATAATGCCGCGTTCGATTTCTGGCAGACCAACCGCTCCGCTGCCCATACTATTACCCTGTCTTCCTCCCAAAACTTTAACCAGGGCCTGACCGGCTACTGGTATTGCACCTTCGGCCGCGCCTTCGACAAACCCGAGGAACGCCCCGTCGATTCAGCATCGTCCTATACCGTCTCGGCTGAAATTCTGCCTAAACCGGCCGCGATAGCAAATGTCTCTGTTGAGGTATCTGCCCCCGCTCCGAACGCAACGGTCTCAGGCCCTGTCGTGCCGATATCCTGGTCGCCCACATCCCTGCCCTGCGGTGTCCGCGCCTTCTATCTCGCCTATTCTGCCAACGCTGAGAAAGGTCCCTGGACCGATATTTGCGAGGATTATCATTATCAGCTGAATTCCCCGTACCAATGGTCTGTTCCCGCCGTTACATCAGACTGCGCCCGGGTTCGCGTTATTGTCGAAGATGTCTATGGCGACCGCTATACCGGGTATTCCGCCCCCTTCGGCCTGAATACTCCCTGTGCCCCCAAACCGGCCGGATTGCTTGCCCGCATTTTTGCTCTCTTCGGTTTCTCCGTACGGTGATGAATGCATAGTATCTTCATCGTATATACATTCCTGGTTATCTCTGCCGATTTTACTTTCGAAAAAGATTCGGTGGTGACTTCCCCGGTTGTTATTGCCGCCAGCTCTATCTCTATTGACGGTAATGGCGCTACTATTTCCGGCCCCGGCACCACCGGCATCGTCTCGTCCTTTCAGGGTACCGGCATCTTCGCTGTCGGCCGCAGCAATGTCTCTATCAGAAATCTCCGTGTCCGCGGCTTCGAATCCGCTCTCATCGCCCGTAATGGCGATGGCTGGCTTATCGAAACGTGCGACTTCTCCGATAATTATTCCAATCCTGATTTCGGCTGGGGCGACTATAAAAATGTCGGCGGCATTATCCTCGAGAATATCAACCATAGCACTATTCGCTCCAATCGCGCGACGAACGTCTGGAACGGTCTCGACCTCCGTAACTGCTCTTTCCTTACGGTCGATTCAAACGACTTTTCCCATTGCAGTAATGTCTGCCTTAAATTGTGGCAGGC
>CAZCLS010000187.1:0-7653 GCA_964499565.1 uncultured bacterium | reverse complement strand
GCGATGGTTTTTAACAACCTGCTGACCGGTCGTCATCTGGATGAATCACATCAAAAATGCGTGTTTGTCGAACCGTATGAAGGCGGGGATGCCGGATATCTGCAGGTAACGCGTTTGAACGGGCAGGGGCCCGTGCTGCTTGTTGTTCCTGAACAAGGCACCTCCTTTGAAAATTACCGGCCTTTGCGCGATGACCCGACTCGAAAAGGAGTTACGTTTGAAGGATTTTATGAATGGATGACCTGTTCAAAGGCATTAGAGCAAACAGACTGGCATGATGTGCCGCAGTGGAACAAACCAACGTCACATTACATGCAGCCCGGGGACGCACTGCGGTTCGGCTTTGTGTTTGCTCTGGCGGACACACTACGGGATGTCACCAAAACACTGGTGGACTTGCATCATCCCGTTGCTGTGAGTTTTCCAGGGTATGTACTACCGATGGGAGAATATGCCAGCTTGTTTGTGAGGAATCCTGGCAAGATTACAGATATCAGTGATGAGCCTGCAGGGCGTCTGAAGATACAGTCCGGCGGTTATTCGAATGATAAAGAATGGAAACGGTATTTTCTTGTGCCCCGCAAAGCCGGACGATGCAGAATCGTTATAACATATACTAATGCCGTCCGGCAGTATGTTCACTACACAATTATTCCATCTCAGTACGACCAGGTGCGCCGCATGGCGCGGTTCCATGAATCCAATCAATGGTATGACGATTCGAGTGATCCATATGGCAGAACATATTCGTACATGTCGTATGACAACGAAGCCGGAGAGAAGGTATTGCGCGAGCAACGCAGTTATATCTCCGGTTTATCGGATGAACCGGGAGCCGGGCCGAATCTTGCCATGGCAATCAAAAATTTGATGGCACCTGATCCGGCCCAGGTGAAGCATCTCGAACAGTATGTCAATAATGCTCTCTGGGGACGCTTGCAGTATACAAATAATTATGGCATTCGCGCCAGCCTGTTTTATGGAACCGGCTGGAATAAACGTCGCACGGAGACGACCTGGCGGGCATATAACTATCCGCACCAGGCTGCTATTTACTGGTGTTTGTACCGGCTGGCGCGGAATTATGACGGGCTGGTAACGTCACGGAGCTGGGAATGGTATCTGCGGCAGGCTTACAAAACCGGTCTTGCTTTGAAAGAGCATTGCGGCCGGGATGATTTTCTTTTCCTGAGCCAGTATGGATTAATGGTCGGCAGTGCTTTTCCTGAAATACTGAAAGATCTGCAGCGGGAAAAATGGAGCGATGAAGCCGAAACGTTCGAAAGTTTCATGAAATCACGCGCCGCAATCTGGAAAAGTCTTGAGTATCCCTTTGGCAGCGAAATGCCCTGGGACTCTACCGGCCAGGAAGAAGTGTATCTGTGGTGTGATTATTTCGGCTATACCAATAAAGCCCAGGTTACCCTGAATGCCATTCTGGGGTATATGCCGGCGATACCGCACTGGGCCTATAATGGTAACGCGCGCCGTTATTTTGATTCGATGGTATATGGCAAATGGCGGGTTATTGCCCGTGAAAGCCATCATTACGGTTCGAGCCTGAATGCGATTCCTGTTCTGCACGCCTACCGCAACAGCCCGGATGATATCCATCTTCTGCAGGTGGGGTATGCCGGCGCGATGGGTGTTTTGGCAAATATATCCAGCAATGGATTCGGCTCGATGTGTTTTATCAGTGATCCGGAACGCATGGCTTGCGAACCGTATTCGTCCGATTTCGGCTGTGCCTTCTATGGCTATTCGTATAATGCCGGCTGCTATGTTATAGAAGACCCGGTGTTTGATTTGCTGTGTTTTGGCGGCACTGCTGTTCGAAAGGCGAATATTATTCGAATAGTACCGGCCGATGCCTACCGCCGGCGGATATACCTGGCACCCTACAATCTTTGGCTGACACTGGAAAGCGGCTGTTTCAGGGAAATCATCTTGTTGCTGGAATCGAAAACCATTCAAATAGGGCTTGAACCTGCCAATGACTGGACTTCAGCAGCACGGTTGGTAGTAGAACAACCCGGAAAATCAACCGTGCGAATCAAGCCTGTAAAACAATTCCGGCAGGAACGCGGCGCGTGGGTTATCCCGCTCAACACTGGTATCACACGATTCGAGCTGAAGTGATTCAACGCGGTGATAGATTTTGGAGATGTGTAGTTGTCATGCATACGATGCGCCAACGATAATCCGGCCGCTCGCGACCCGGAGTAGCCCCAGGGGTCTATGACCCCGGGGCAGAGTACACATGCGCTTCATCGGCAATCATCCGTATACAACCATGCCCCGGCTTCAGAGAAGCCAGGAGAAGACACCTGTTGCGGAGCCGCAGGTGCTGCCTTGCGAGGCCAGCGATTCCGTTTCTATATCAAACTCATTCACCCCCGGGATAAACCCTGAGGGGTCTTCCAGTGAAAGCCCACAACGCCATCACTCCAAACGGTCGGACACATGGGTCCGACCCTACATATTACTCCATTACTCCAATTCCTGAACCCTGAACCCTGAACCCTGAACCCCAATCACTCCATTACTCCACCACTCCGCGCCGTTCCGTTGGTGGACCAGCTCATTCTCTAACACCCCTGATCATTAAATATTGTACAATCAAAACCGAAATAGCTATAATATACGAACTGAATTTTTATTGATAAATAACTAATTCCAGAAGATACTATGAAACACACACTCACAGCATTTCTGATTACGAGCATTGTCGTTAGCCTGATTAGTGTACCAGCCCGGGCTGAAGGTGTAATCAACGGGTCGTTTGAGCAGGCTGACGGCAACAAACCCGCGGGCTGGCACAATCGCATCTGGGACGGCCGGGCCAGGTTCAGTCATGATACTAACGGCCATAAAAGCGCTCGGAGTGTGAAGATATCATCCGAAAATAACACCGATGCCGGCTGGATAGTATACCAGGAAGTACAACCGTTTTCACGCTATAAGCTGTCGTGCTGGATTAAAACCGAAAATGTTGTTCCCGCTAACGGGCGCGGCGCGCTCCTGTGCGTTGAAGGGTATCGCGGCAGCTGTACGCCGGCGGTTACCGGAACTGTTGACTGGACATACCGAGAGATGGAATTTGATACGGAAGCGAATGATGCCATCCAGATAAACCTGATGTTAGGCTACTATGGCCGGGTAAAAGGAACTGCCTGGTATGATGGCATCACGTGCGAACTGATATCCTCGCATGAGATGAAACCGGAGGCAGTGATTGAAGCCGATACAAACCGTGAACCGATTTCACCTTACATTTACGGTCAATTTATCGAGCACCTCGGACGCTGTATTTATGGCGGAATCTGGGCTGAAATGCTGCAGGACCGCAAATTTTATTATGCCGTTGGAACCCCTGGTTCTCCCTGGCGCGTTTCGGGTTCGCCAAATACGGTTGGTATGACAACAAATGCTCCCTATGTCGGCGACCACGATCCGGAGATTACCGCGCAAAGCGGTAAGCCGTCCGGGTTGACTCAGAATGAATTAGGATTGGAAAAGGGGAGGAATTATGTCGGGTATATCATCCTGTCAGGACCAACCAGTGCGGCACCCGTAAGCGTCAGTCTGGTCTGGGGAGAGACCGAACAGGACCGTCAGACGTTAAACATTCCCTGTCCAGGTGCAGAGTACAGCCGCGTTCCGCTCGCGTTCTACTCCGAAGCCGATACTGACAATGGGGCACTAGCAATCACCGTTGGCGGTACGGGGACGGTACGGATCGGAACCGTATCGCTTATGCCGACTGACAACATCAAGGGCTTCAGGGCCGATACGCTGGCATTGCTCAAGGAGCTCGATTCTCCGGTGTACCGCTGGCCGGGCGGTAATTTTGTCAGCGGGTATGACTGGCGCGACGGTATCGGACCGCGCGACAAACGCCCGCCTCGCAAAAACCCGGCCTGGCGCGGCGTGGAACATAACGATGTAGGCATCCACGAATTTATTGAATTGTGCCGTTTGCTCGATACGGAACCGTATATCGCGGTTAACACGGGCAAAGGCACGATCGATTCAGCGGCGGAGGAAGTGGAATATGTGAACGGAGCCACCAACACGCCCATGGGAGCCTTGCGTGCTGGTAATGGCATTCTGCTGCCTTTTGATGTCAGGTGGTGGGGTGTCGGCAATGAAATGTTCGGCGGCTGGCAGATCGGGCATATGCCGCTCGAAGAATATGTCAAAAAACATAATGCCGTGGCCAAAGCCATGTGGGCCAAAGACCCTTCGATCCAATTGATCGCTGTTGGCGCAGTCGGTCGCTGGGACGAGTTGATGATGAAGTACTGCGCCGATTTCATGAACTATATCAGTGAACATTTTTATTGTCAGGAACGTCCTGGCGTATCAGGGCATGTGCGTCTGATACCGGATGCCATCAAACGCATCTGTGATGCTCATCGCAGCTATCGCGAAACGATCCCCGAATTGAAGGGCAAAGATATTCGTATCGCCATGGATGAATGGAATTACTGGTATGGTCCGCATGTGTATGGCGAGCTGGGAACGCGCTATTTTCTGAAGGATGCCCTCGGCATCGCGGCCGGCCTGCATGAATATTTCCGCAATAGTGATATTGTCTATATGGCTAATTACGCTCAGACCGTTAATGTCATCGGCTGTATCAAGACCAGCAAAACCAGGGCGGCGTTTGCCACGACCGGTTTAGTGCTGAAACTGTATCGCGCGCATTTCGGTTCCCTGCCGCTCGCTATCGGCGGTGATACGCTGCCGCTGGATGTTTCCGCGGCCCTGGATAACGAGCGCGAGCATCTGACGGTAGCGATTGTAAATTCCATGAACTCACCCCAGAATATAACGCTGAATACCGAAGCGTTCAGCCTAACGGGAACCGGCACGCTCTGGCGAATCGCCGGAACAGATCCTATGGCGTATAACGAGCCGGGGAAGGAACCGAACGTGGCTATAGAAGAATCGCCGGTTAGCTCGTTTGGCCCGGCGCTGACGGTGCCGCCCTTGAGTGTTTCTCTGTTTAAAATGCAACTGCAATAATTACAGGATACGCAATCGGAAAATAACATAGAAACAAAAGGAGACCACCATGCCCCGCTCCTTTCTTTTCCTCGTCGTTATAGTATGCGTCCTGCTTTGCTGTACAACCGTATCTGCCGCATCCGAACAGACAGTATCCGAAAAAGGATTTTTCAGGTCCTGGCTTCTGTGCGGTCCATTTCCCAACCCGGTTGAAAAGCAGGATAAAATGTTTCAGCCGCGTGTTTCCAAAGGCCTGACGACCGATTATCTGAGAGTCGCGGGAGGAGAAACAGGCATTATGCCGAAACCCGGCCTGCGTGTTGCACGGTCCGATGGTTCAGAAACCGAATGGGTTGCTTACACATCTCCCAACGACCTGATCATGCTGGACCAGGTTTTCAAGGAAAAGGACCCGGCCTGCCCTGCTACTCAAATGGTTGCCTATGCCTGGACAACGGTTACCAGTGATTATGACGGAGAAGCAATTATTGCTCTGGGCAGTGATGATGGTGTTCGCGTGTGGTTGAATGGCAGCCTCGTGCATGACCGGCAGATTCTGCGCTGGTTCGTGGAAGACAGTGATATCGTGCCGGTAATTCTGAAAAAAGGCACCAATACTCTTTTAGTTAAGGTTGACCAGGGTGTCGGTGGCTGGAATTTCGGATTTCGGATATTCGACCGGCACAACGTTAAAATAACCGCTCGAACTCAGCCATTACACGAACGCACCGAGCTCAGCATCCTTGCTCCGGGAGACGTAGCCGGTAAAACGGCCTGCGTCAAACAAAACGGCAGGACTCTGGTGAAAATGACTCTGAAAGCCGCATCAGCGGGATGCGCGGTTGCGGCTTGTTTTATCCCTTTTCCTTCTTATCCAACCTTGTATGAGACGACTATGGTGACTATTAACGAGCAGTATGCCGGAACGGTGGAAATGCCGGACATGAATATCTACCGGGCCGATGCGTTCATCCGGCAGGAAGTGCGCGGGTATCCGCCGGTCTTCAGTGGCGAACAATTTCCGGAACTGGAATTTGATTCTCCTGATGCGGTGCGGACACTGATTGGATCATACACGCTGGAAAGAACGTTTTATGATCAGAACGGCACGATGGTTACAACCGCAGCCCAGCCTGGCCGTTACGGAGCGGTAGTGAACATCAGGTCTGGTGATGGAAAGATGTATAGACGCTTTGTCACCTTGTACCGGCTGCCACAGCCGGTAGAGTGGTGGAATCTTGACATGACGCTGTCTTATGAATTGCCGTCCGAACTAGGTGTCTCTGAGACGGCGGCCGCGAAGCATAGTAATGCCTTGAATGATTTTGCGAAGATGCAGCTGATACATGGATTTACTGAAAAATCCGCCGGAGCAGTTCTCCTGGCCGGATTGAACAGTAGAGATGATGAAAACCGGATGCCGGAATTTTATTCAAATCCTGTTCAGCAGGACCGGCGCTGGTGGTTGAACATCAAACGCAAACTGTACGGCTGGGATACAGCATATCCGAAGCCCTTTGTGTGTCCCCGGCCGATTGAAGGAACCCCGGCTCGCGTCGTCCGCCCGGGCTCTCTTGAACAAGCCGGCATGCTCCCTGATTTTCCGGCTGAACTCGATGCTGTTTTGAATGAATGGGCAACCAATACCGACGAAGCCTTCGTGGTCTGTGTCGTGCGACATGGCATTGTCGCATTCCATAAGGCCTATGGCACGCGCGACGGAAAGCCGATGACGGTCGATACACCCAGCTGGATGGCCTCGCTTACCAAACTGCTTTCCGGAGCCTGCATCATGATGATAGTCGACCAGGGCCTCATATCGCTTGACACGCCGGTGGATACTATTCTGCCTGCGTTACGGATCAATCCATCTCCCACGCCGTTCACCTTCCGGAATTTGTATACGCATACCGCGGGATTAGAAGGACATTGGGGAGCGGAAATGAATGACATGGAAGAACGGATTGCTTTGATGGCACCGTACTACCAGGTTGGAAAACAATACACCTATGATGGCACTGGGCTTAATCTGGCGACAAAAGCACTTGAAGCGATAAGCGGCGAAACACTGCCGGACTTTTACCTGCATCATCTGCTGGAGCCGCTGGGATGCAACCGGACCTACAGCGGCAATGCCTGCGGAGATGCCCGCAGCATCCCGCTGGACATGGCCAGGATCGGCCAGATGCTTCTACAGAAAGGCGCGTATGGAGAAAAACGGTTCTTCAGCGAGGAAACATTTGAACAGATGTTGCCGCGTAACCTTGAATATATCCTGGGAACGAAAACACCAGTGGTATATGGTATCGGTACTTCTCCGTTTGACGGTGAAGGATTGGGCGAAGGCTCCTTCGCTCACGGCGCGGCCTCCGCCGCTACTATGCGGATAGACCCGGAGAACGATCTTGTTATTGTCATGACCCGCAATGAAGCCGGTGAAAATTTTGGGGTATACCATCCAAAGTTTATCAAAGCTATAGTTGATGGCATGCAGAAATAGGGTTTCTACAATGCATGATAGTATTCATGCAGCGTACTGTAGCCGGACTCGTTGAGTCCGGTCCGGGGTCGCCGCCCCCGGCTACAACCGTAACGGTATTGGTCATGCAGGTGCCGTTGCGTTTTTATTTTGGTATACTT
>CAZCLS010000186.1:0-7656 GCA_964499565.1 uncultured bacterium | reverse complement strand
CCTGGTCTGACCAGCCATCCGGATAATCGAACCGTTCTTCCCACAGGCCGCTGCCGGCGTCCTGCCAGATTGAAAAAGATTCGAATTCGTATTCATTGCCATACAGGATGTGTTCGGCAACCAGCATCCCGACGCTCAAGGTGTTCGGTAATGTCTCTGGATGCGTGTATGTGGCAAACTCATACCAATCGGCACTCTCATCCAACCGTGAATAGGCCGTGAACGTATTGCCTGAGCGGACTACCCGGTAACACAGATTATCGGTGACATAGGGCCCAACACCGGCGTCCAGCACACGGTTGGCAGCTGTGTGTGCGGCATCATAATCGTAGAATCCCCATCCATTGGGTCCTGCAACAGGAAAAGCACCTGCCATATAGTCATTGGACGTAGCTAAATCTATGCAGCCCAGCAGGTAAATGATGTAATCGGCCGGGATCGGATTCTTGAGCTTCATCTCCGCCACGAAATCACCACTCACGTTCTTATACAGTAACGGAAAGCGATAATTAGTGCCGTCGATGGCAGTGGCATCACCCGTGTCCTTCAACTTCATTGAAAGAGCCGAGTGATTGTTGTAGTTGGCATCCATCCGTTCGAGGAATTGTTCCCCGAAGATGCCGTCCCATTGGGTACCGGCCGTGTTGACCGTCACGCCGTCATAATAGGTATGATCGACGTTGAAGTCATCCATCAGCACCTGTCTGAAGGCCGCCTGCGTAACAGCAGTGAAGCACAGCAGCACTCCTGCCATCAGGCATGTTAATGTACGGTGTCTCATAGTTTCCTCCTTAGGTAGTTGTTAATACATGAAACAGTAACCGCATTGTACGAAATGAATGCAGAATAAATCGCGCGCGATTTTGAATACATGGGATATTGGAAGAACGCGAACGGCAATCAAAATATCAGAATAACAATGCCGAATCACATGTTCGGCAGGTATAATGGTGAAACGGGTGTTTTTTAATCCCTCCCTCATTTTCCAAAACCTGGTGTTTCATATATGGGCTTTAACAGCCTTCACAATTATTCTATCATTTTTTACGTTAAAAAGTCAATAACATCCATATATTAACCTTAGTGATATTTAACAATTGCAGATTTTTTCAGGTCACAATCCCGCCATATTTAATGAATTAAATCCAATTTCAGCTGCAAAATCATGCTGATTTGACATTTTACGGTCGAAAAAATACAATTAGTATGCTTCTATTGCGGTTGATAGATATATTCAGTTGTATTTTATAACATACTGCAAAACTGGTTTTATAATGGAACTTAAAGAAATCAAACAAATCCTTAAGCTGATGGAAGATCATGGTCTGGCCGAATTCACCCTTGAACGCGATGGTGAAAAACTCATTATCAAAAGCCAGGCATCCGTCAACCCTCTACCTCAGATGCTGACGCACCAGGCGCCGTATCCCATTCAGACCCTTCCTCCCGCGCAGGCTGCCCCGGCATCCGCTCCAGCTGAAACACCCGCCGCTGAACCGGTTGACGATTCCGTGCAGGTGATTTGTTCCCCCATGGTCGGAACGTTTTACACCGCTCCCAGCCCTGACAGCGAACCGTATGCGCGTATCGGCGCCGTGGTAAGTTCGGATTCGACGGTATGCATCATCGAAGCGATGAAAATCATGAATGAGATCAAAGCTGAGCTCTCCGGCACGATAACCGAAATTTGTGTTTCAAACGGACAACCGGTCGAATTCGGTCAGGCCCTGTTTAAAGTCAAAACTGCCTGACCGGCGTTACTGCTGTTTTCACCTGAATGCTGGAATTATCTGATGTTTAAAAAAATATTAATCGCGAATCGAGGCGAAATCGCCCTTCGTATTATTCGGGCCTGTCATGAGATGGGCATCCGCGCTGTCGCGGTTTACAGCGAAGCCGACCGGTCTTCCCTGCATGTTCGTTACGCTGACGAAGCCTATTGCATCGGCAAAGGCCCTGCCGCCGGAAGTTATCTCAACATTCCTCAAATCATCGCCGCCTGCGAAATTTCAGATGCCGAAGCAGTTCACCCCGGTTATGGATTCCTGGCCGAAAACGCCCACTTTGCTGAAGTGTGTGAATCCTGTAATATCAAGTTTATTGGTCCCACTCAAAAGACTATCGAACAAATGGGCGACAAATCCAACGCCCGTAAATTAGCCGCCGAAAACGGCGTGCCAACCGTTCCGGGCAGCAAAGGTATCGTTGCTACGGTCGACGATGCTCTTGCCGTAGCTCATTCGATCGGCTACCCGGTTATTATCAAAGCCACCGCCGGCGGGGGCGGCCGCGGAATGCGTGTCGTTCATACCGACATAAGCCTGGCTAATGCCTTCAGCACCGCCCGGGCCGAAGCCGAATCCTGCTTCGGCAACCCGGCCGTCTATATTGAAAAGTATGTTGAAGAACCCCGCCACGTGGAAATTCAGATTCTGGCCGATGAACATGGCAATACTATTCATCTCGGCGAACGCGACTGCACGATGCAGCGCCGCCATCAGAAGCTTATAGAAGAATCTCCCTCCCCGATTGTTGACGAAGACATGCGCCTCAGAATGGGTGATGCTGCCTGCGCCATCGCCCGCGCTTCAGGGTATAGCAGTGCCGGCACTGTTGAATTTATCGTCGATGAACATGGCAATTTTTATTTCATGGAAATGAATACCCGCGTCCAGGTGGAACACTGTGTAACCGAACTGGCCACCGGCATTGATATTGTACGCCAGCAGATCTCAATCGCCAACGGTGAACCGCTCTTGCTTTCTCAGGACGAAATCAAACTGGAAGGCTGGACGATTGAATGCCGTATTAATGCCGAAGACCCCGACCGGAACTTCATGCCCTGCCCCGGTACTATGACAACCTATATCCCTCCGGGAGGACCCGGTGTGCGGATTGACGGCATTGGGTATACCGGGTATACTATCCCGCCTTTGTATGATTCCATGATCGCAAAGGTTATCGTGCACGCCCGCGACCGTATGGCGGCTATCAGACGTATGCTGCGCGCGCTGGGCGAATTTCAAATTGATGGTGTTAAAACGACCATTCCGTTTCATCGTAATCTTCTCAAGCATCCCGCTTTTGTGCGCGGAACTCGCTATTCCACCCACTTTGTCGAGGAATGGTTGTCACGCTAAGGAGCATAGATATGTGGCGAGAAATTAATAAATATTATTTTTGGCTTTTGTGGTTTCTGAGCTTCATAGCCGGCATTGCGCTGTACTGCATTATTTTCTTTCCCGCTGTCAGGCGCTATTGTTTTGAACTTTTTTCACGAAAAATACCCTCTTATACGTTAGGATTCGAACTCGGCGCAACGATTCTGATGATCGGTATTTTAGTGATTCTCTGGGTCGAATTCCGCAAAATGAAACTACACCGGCACATGCTCGATTTTATCGCCGCCGACAGCCATGCATCTATTCCCCAAAAAACAATCAACCGTTTCATTTCTTCTGCCATCCGGTCATTCCCAACCGTTAATCAGGTCGCGGTCCAATCCTCGATTTCTCAAGAGTCTCTTGACGTTATCGTGCGTTTGAAAGTAACTGATGAAGTGGCGCTGAGCACATTAATCAACGAGATTCAGCAACGGGTCCGCGAACGCGTTAAGGAATCGTTCGGTCATGATATTATCGCTGATTTTACTATTGAGATCACAGATATTGTTTCCACTCCTTCAGATCTTCTCAGCCATACGTCCCCTGCCGTCTCCACGCCGGAATCACAAACACCGCCCGCTTCCGTGAACGTTCCCTCTGTCAATCCGGAGCCGCTACACGATAATCAACCGGCGGACAGTACCGATGACCGTGATGATGATGACCGGTCAATTCGTTCCGACAATGATTGATCTGCATATTCACAGCACATATTCCGATGGCACCTGCACTCCTGCTGAACTTGTATCTATCGCCTGCTCTCTGGGATTAAACGGCCTGGCTCTTACCGACCATGACACCCTGGAAGGAACTGATGAATTTCTGGCAGCTGCCCGGGAGCACAAATTCGATGCCCTGGCCGGCGTTGAAATCAGCGCGCGCTATACCAATCCCGAAACCGGGCTGCCCGGTGACGGTGAACTGCATATACTAGGCTATTTCCCCGACTGGGATGCCGGACGGCATGGCACTGAAGATGCCCTGCTCGAAATCCGCCGTAATCGGAACGAACGCAATCCAAAAATTATTGACCGCCTTCAAACGCTGGGCTGCGACATCACGATTGAAGAGGTTAACGATCATGCCGCGAATTCAGTCGTCGGCCGACCGCACATCGCCGCGATTCTTGTCCGGAAAGGCTATGCCTCCTCCTTCGAACAGGCTTTTTCCCGCTTCCTCGCAACCGATGCCGCCGCCTATGTGCCTAAAAAAATATTTTCCCCCGCTAAAGCTATTCAGACTATCAGAAATGCCGGCGGTCTGGCCGTGTTGGCTCATCCTAAAATGTTGCATATTTCTTCCGAACAGCATATGCGCACCCTGCTGGATGAATTAATCTCCTTCGGCCTGGAAGGTATCGAAGTCTTCTGCTCTACTCATCAACCCCACGATGTATGCCGCTTTCGTGACATTGCTGAACGCTGCAACCTTGTGTTAACAGGCGGTACGGATTTTCACGGGGAAAATAAACCGGATATTCGACTCGGCACCGGATTCGGAAATGTGCAGGTGCCCGACAGTTGTATGGACGCTGTTCGCTCCCGGGTTAAGGAACGTTCCAGTACGTCATAATCTTGCCTATCCCCTTTTCAGACCTTTTTTTGTATAATATCTAGTACTTACATACTTTATAACCATAGATATCGGTATCAATGAATTTCAGACGAAACAAAAAAGAAACCCAGAACAATTCCGCCGAACGCGCTTCAGACAGCAAAGATGCACCCCCATCGACAGGCTTTGAGGGCCAGACCGAAACGGTACCCGAACAGGAGCCGGAAACTGAATTGACGCCCGAAGCACTAGAGCAGCTGAAAGCTAAAGCGAGTGAATGTGATGAATGGAAAAGCAGATGTCTGTATACCGCCGCCGAACTCGAGAATTTCAGAAAACGGGCCGCCAAGGAACGCAAGGAAATGCTCGATTATGCCGGTCAGAACATTCTTTTCGACTTGCTGGACATTATCGATAACTTTGAACGTGCTCTTGAGGCGGATAAAAACGAGAATGATCCCACTGTTATCATCGACGGTATTGAAATAATATTCTCTCAATTGACAAAACTGCTGGATAAATACGGTGTCGCGCGCGTGCCCTCCAAGGGCGAGGCATTCAATCCTGAAGTTCATGAAGCTATTCAACAGATACCTGTTCCCGGCAGTAAACCCGGAACGGTCGTTGAAGAGCTTCAAAAAGGATATACCTTCCGCAACCGCACCTTGCGCCCCGCGCGAGTAGTAGTCACGGCGGAACATAATGAATAGACTGTATGGCAACCATACACTGATACAATCATAATCATACCACCTCAACAATTCCATGGCTGAAGATTATTATAGCGTACTAGGCATTTCAAAAAACGCTTCCGCGGATGACATTAAAAAAGGATACCGGAAAAAAGCGCTGAAATATCATCCCGACCGCAATCAGGGTAACAAGGAAGCTGAAGAAACGTTTAAGCAAATTTCCGAAGCATACGAAGTCCTGAGCGATCCCGAAAAGAAAAAATTGTATGATGTCTATGGCGCCGAAGGTGTTAAACAAACTTTCAGTCCCGGAGGATTTCAATGGTCGGATTTCACCCACGCAGATGAATTCAGTGACATTTTCGAAAATGTCTTCGGCGGCAATATTTTCGAACAGTTGTTCGGAGGCGGCGGCGGAGCACGACGTACCCGGTCGGGCGGTATGCGCGGCTCTGATTTGCGGACGGACGTGGAAATTGATTTTATCGATTCGGTTCACGGTATCGAACGCACGATTGAACTGAATAAGCAGGATACCTGCTCGGCCTGTTCCGGTAGCGGCGCGGCCCACGGTTCCAGTCCTACCGTATGCCGCCACTGCGGCGGCGCCGGCCAGGTGCGGATGACCCAGGGCTTCTTTTCGGTCGCTCAGCCCTGCCCCGTCTGTAAAGGCCAGGGGCGGGTTATCGAAAAACCGTGTCCCACCTGTAGTGGCGCCGGGCGTGTCCAGCGGCATAAAAAATTGAATGTCAAAATCCCCGCCGGCATCGATAACGGCTCGCGCCTTAAAATTGCCGGTGAAGGTGAAGCCGGTACGAATGGCGCTCCGGCTGGAAATCTGTATGTGGTTATCCATGTGCGTGAACATGAGCTTTTTCATCGTGAAGGTGACAATATTCTGTGCGAAGTTCCCATCTCTTTGCCTAAAGCTGCTCTGGGATGTGATATTGAAATCCCAACGGTTAACGGCGCGGTTATCCTGAAGGTTCCCCCGGGCACCCAGTCAGGCAAACTGTTCCGCCTTAAAGGCAAAGGCATCCGCAATATTCATGGTCATGTCGGTGACCATTATGTCAGAATTATTGTGGAAACACCCGAAAACCTTAACAAAAAACAAAAAGAACTGCTGAAAGAATTCGCCGAATCATGCGGTGAATCCGCTCATCCACAGACCAAAGGGTTCCTGGACGCCGTTACCCGCTTCCTTAAAAAGTAATGTCCACCTTCCGTATACTCCTTACCCGGTTGCCGCTACCCGGTTCATCCTGCCCTGTTCCTCCCGACCAGGTCCATCATCTCCTGCATGTCCGGCGCTATGCCGCCGGCGACACAATCGAATGTATTGACCGCGACGGCCATGTCTGTCCGGCTGCAATTGATTCTGTCTGCGGTTCTCTGGTTACTATGACTATTACCGGCCAGGCGCGTGACCCGGCTCCCCTGCCCCGTATACTATTATACCCGGCTCTCCTGCCGGAAAAAAAATTCGATTGGCTGCTTCAGAAATGCACTGAACTGGGCGTCGCTGAATGCCACCCCCTCCGCTCTGAACGCTGTGTCGTTAAAATCACTGACGATTCCGGCAATAAAAAACGAGAACGCTGGCAGCGCATCTGCGATGATGCCGGCCGTCAATGCTGCGGCGCGCCTATGCGGGTTTTTCCACCCTGTTCCCTTCCTGATTGTTTTGCCGATCAAAGCAACCTGAAAATCCTGGCCGACATTGACGGTGTGCCCCTCTCTCTCGCGAACTACTCCGCCAGTAAAAACAACTCCCCCTCTCTTGCACTTCTGATTGGGCCCGAAGGCGGCTTTACACCGGAAGAACAACAATCCGCAATGCAACACAACTGGCAGCCGGTCTGCTTTCATCATACCATCCTTCGCGCCGAAACCGCTGCGGTTGTCTGCAGTGTCCTGCTGATGCACTGGTCTGAAGAATGTTAGTTCACGGTAGTTTTGATTTTTTTATCTGCCTAAATGGTTCTTTCGAGAACATTTTGCATCTTTTCCGACATTCGCATCAACGCGTCTTGCGTTCGCATTATCGCTTGTTTTTATTTAAGCACTTCAATATATATTAGTAACAGTGATCATTATCTTTCGTTTATGCTTGTTTTTTGTATCAAATGTTAATTATTGCGCTTTCGGCATATAATTTGCTTCATATATTTTTTATGTTTTTCAGTTTTTTTTATAATAATTGATATTTTTCAACTATATAGGTATACTGAAATATGAAATAT
>CAZCLS010000185.1:6161-7661 GCA_964499565.1 uncultured bacterium | reverse complement strand
TCAGCAGACAAGCGGATGCCGGCATGCCCCGGCTTCAGATAAGCCAGGGGCTACTCGCTGCCTGCAAGCGATGGGACTCGGGTTGCCCGGGGTCAGCGACCCCGGCTACAGTCGGGTATGTCAGTGGTAGCAGCTAAGCGCCAGCCAATTGTAGCCAGACTCAGTGAGTCCGGACCGGGGTCTATGGCAGTAGAGTGATAAGGCGTGGGGGGATTCTGCCTGGGATTAGCCGGGACGTTGCGTTTGGATTCAGTCTATCCTGATAGCGTTATAACGTTGGGGGGGAGGCGGGAAATTCTTGTCTGGAAATGCGATCGCGCCGATGGCACGGCTGACAGCAGTGTTCTCCATGAAGCCGTTGAAACGGTCCTGACCGACGCCGACCGCGAACACCGGTACTGCCGATCCGGAATGACCGAAGGTAGACCAGGAGACGCCGGCTTTTTCATTCAACAGGCGAACCGCGGTAACTGTCAATGGGTCCTGACCGCCGTACAACATCATAATAAACTCGTCATCCGGTTTGAGTTCTTTGTAGTTCATACTGTCGTTATAGGCCCGCCGGAGCTGCTGCCATTCGGAGGGGCTTAGGTCCAGACCGATTGACTCATCACCCAGGCCAAACGATTCGCGCAGCAGCGGTTTCAGATCATCGAACTCGCCGGACACTTTGCCGGCATCATCGGTATTAAACAGGTTGTCACTCAAACGCTGGAAGAAAGAACGGGTCGTATGTTTTTTGCGATAGGCATCGAGTTTGTACCAGAAACCGACCGCGGTTTCTTTCTGATGGGCAAGCAGGTTGAACCGGTTAGCGCCATGACCGAGTGTCATACCGCCGGTTTCATGGTCGGCGGTAATTACGATAAGTGTATCATCGGGATGGTTGGTATAAAACGCATACGCAACGGCAACGGCCTGGTCGAGGGCAATAACCTCTCTCGCGGCAGTCGCGGCGTCATTAGCATGACAGGCCTTATCAATCTGGGAAGCTTCAATCATAATGAAAAAGCCGTTCGGTGAGTCAAGCAATTCAATCGCTTTGCCGGTAACATCAGCCAGAGTGACCGCATTAGAGGGTGCAACAATCGGCTGGGGCATATCAACCACGGCAATAATGTTGCTGCCGCCGGGTTTCAGAGCGGTAAAGGCATCTGGAGAAGTAACACGGGCATAACCGTACTGCTCCGACAATTCCGGCAGCAGTTTCCAGGTAATAACCGGTTGATTCGTTCCGGGAGTGATAGAATCGATACAGGCCTGCAAGGCGTTTGTAACGGAATCGAAATGGTTCAGGGGCACATGCCGGCCGTCCTGGTCGGCAAAATCACCCGCGCCGTAAAACAGGTTAAACCGGCTGGCAAACAGATCGACACCAATAGGATAGGCCATTCCCCTGTCGGGTTGATGGGCAAAGAACGATGCGGGGGTCGCGCCGACCAGGGAATCGGTCGTAACGATACCAACCTTTTTCCCGGAATCGCGGGCTGTTTCCGCCAG
>CAZCLS010000185.1:0-6061 GCA_964499565.1 uncultured bacterium | reverse complement strand
ACATAGCGGGGTGGATGTTCTGCATTTGCCTGAGCCGTACAGGCAAAGATCAAAATGAAAATAAGAGCATGCGCGGAAAAGAATTTGAATATATTACGAATCACGTTCAGCTTCATCGATATCATCTCGAGTATTACGGGTTAAGTCAGTGGTTAAAAAGTCGAGAGTACTGGGCAAAGACAGCAGCAGGCGGGGAATATGGCAGAGAGTGACAGTCATGCTGGATGTGTTACAGAGCAGGAGATGTCCGCCGCCGGAACGGTCGGTATTCAGAAAATGGAGATGGAAGCCGGGTACATTCAACGAATCCATAAAATCGGGTGTATAAAATCCGGCCAGGGTGCCGTTGACATCATGAAATTCAAATGTTGTTTGTTCCCTGGCCACATCAACCAAGTGACGATAGTTATGCTGGCGGGGAACCGACCGGGTTTTGACATACGAAAACGAACCGTCAATACGGACAGCATAAAACATATTGTCCGAAGGCAGCATAATTCCAAGCAGATCCTGGAACGCCTTGTTATCTAGAGTCCGGTCGATTGTTTCCACGAAATCAGGAACGAAACGGGTGACACAGGCGAACGGCGTTTGCAGGTCGTCGGTAATAACCGTGCATACGCCATCACCGGAAATCTGATAGAACATTCCATCCAGCATAACCATTTCACCGTCCAGGTCGTTAAACGTGCCGATTCCGAAATCGCCATGGGATTTCAATTCGGACAAGCAGGTGTTCTGCTCAAAAAGACCTTCCGCCAAAGCACGTAACGGGGCAGAGACAAAAACGTATTTATCATCTGAACGGGAATTCATGACATTAGAAAAGCGGTTTAAAGACATCCGGCATTTTGAGCGGGCGATTGCGGGAATAGTCAAAGAAGATGATGCCGGTTTTAATCCGGGCGATCTCTTTGCCGGACACTGCATCGGAAAGTTTGTAGAGAATATCACAGCCCAGCGGACCCGGATCGGCTAAGGCAATCTCTATGCGGACAGTCTGGCCGTATGTGCCCTGGGAGACGAAGACGATCGCGGCATCGGTCATGATAATGCCACAGCCGGCGATATCGACTTCAGAGAAGCCGTGGGATACCAGAAAACGCACGCGGGCTTCATGCACCAGACCCAGTACGGCATCATTACCGAGATGGTTGCCGTAATTGATGTCGGTTATACGCAAAGGGATATCAGTAGAGAAAATAAACGATTCAGGAAGATCGATAGAGATGCGAGACATAATGATAACGGGTAATGGTTAATGGATGATGGTAGGGGGTATTATGGAATGAGCTGATCCCGCCACCGGCGCGGATTAATGGGCGATAGGCACGGTCAGGTGCGGGTATTACTGTTACATTCAAGTTCATGCCGGTATTATACTTTAAAACGCAACAGGAATTCAAGCGGGATTCAGTTTGAGCACGGAATGATGGAGTGGTTGAGTTGCAGGAGTTACAAAGGATTTCACAAGTTGATCGGGGGTTGCCGGATAGGGTATAAGATTACTGCGTACTCCCGGGTTGAAGGGTGCTGTGTTCCCTCGGATATTCACTTTCTACGGGTGCTTTTTATCATATTTCCGTGGGGAATTGGGGTCGGACCGAGCTAAATTCATAATAATGAATAAGATAAGGGGTAAAAAAGGGGTCAAAATGGGGCTTACAGGACGATTTTGGGGGTAAAATCGAACTAGATGAGATATAAAACAGGGGTGATTGAGAGGTCATCTCTATCGATTTAGGGGTCGAAATCGACGTGTAAGGCCCAAAAAGAGGGGGTAAAAAGGGGTTAAAGATATGAAAGAGAACAAGTAAGCTCGGTCCGACCCCGATTGGGCTGTTTATTGCGCGGTCAGCATTGATTTTCGGGGGATGGTGTGAACAGCATTTATTGGTGAGCTTTGCGGCATAGCGTCTTTGCGTTAAATTGATTGGACTTTGTCGTGTGATCAGAGGCCGAAAACGAAGAAAACGGCGATTGAGAAAAGATTGTTAATGCTGTGAATCGCGATCGGTACACCGATGTTGCGGGTTTTTTCCATGGCATAACAGAGCAGCATGCTCATCAGGAAAATGGGTGGGAATGACCAGGGTTCGAGATGTACAAGTGTAAAGGCTATGGATGTAATGAGCGCGGCGACGATCGCGGGAGTGCGGGAACGGATGCCCTGGTAGATAATGCCTCTGAAGATGAGTTCTTCCAGGACAGGCACAATAACACCACCGACTAAGACGAAAAATTGTTTCTGGCGCAAGGTATCCAGGTTGAGGACTTGCTGCACGAGCCATTGAATTTTGGGAGTAATGTCAAACAGGCCGAGACCATATTCATACGCAATGCCGAACACTATAACAATGATCGGACAAAGAACAGACCAGAGAAGCAGTTTAGAGACTGGTACGGGTGTCGCGCCGAAACTGTGCAGGATATGCCAGCCGCGGCGGCGGGCGATAATGACGCCGACCACTATGACAAACACATTAAGCAGAACGGTAAGGACGATAGCACGGATAATGAAAACGTCGCTGATGATAGAGAGCAGGGACAGGAAATTCCCGGCAATAAAGCTTGCCAGCAGCAGATAAAAAATGAGCAAGGCATCAAGAATACCCCAGGAAGTCCGGGGCCGTTTCTTGAATTTCCGGCGCAGGTAATAGGCAAGCAGGAGGATGCTGAGAGAGACCGCGAATGAGACAATAATAATAACAGCAGCAATGATGACAACCTTGGAAAAGTATGAATATTCCATGGTTTGTTTGAAGGCGAGATTGGCATCAGCGAAGTTGCCTTCAGCAAGATCGATACACCCGAGTAAAATCCAGGACATGAATTGCAGAAAGGAATCGGCATTTGAATTCCGGGTAACCCGGCGGAAATTTTCGGCGGCGATGCCGAAGTCAAGGGGAACACCCTGCCCGAGATAATATTTGCCGCCTAAAACAAAAGAGGAGAACGCGAAGCCGTTGGATGAAGAGCGATGGTACCAGTACAGGGCGTTATCCATATTTTTTTTAACGCCGGTTCCCTCATCATAGAATTGTGCTACCATATACTGGGCGCGGGGATAATCTTGCTGGGCAGCCATAAGAAACCAGGAAAATGCAGCGGAAAGATTTTGAGGAACTAAACGGCCTTTTTGGTACAAAGAGCCCATAGTAACCTGGGCATTGCCATACCCGTTGCTTGCCGCATTTCGATACCAATGCAGGGCTAATTCGGGTTTATAGACTGCATGAGAGCCGTGTTCTCGCGCGCGGCCGATTGCATACTGCGCCTGGGCATATTCCTGAGAGGCGGCCTGGTAATACCAGTATAATCCCTGGCGGGGGCTGTAGTGCAAGACATACCCGCGTGAAAACCATTCGCCCAGAGTGAACTGAGAAAGGTTGTAGCCTTGTACAGCGGCGGCGGAGATACACGCCAGGGCATAAGACCTGTTTTCGGGCACTCCGTTGCCGTGCAGATGCATGTAGCCGAGAGTATGCAGTGCTTCGAGCGACTGATTGGACACGGCTTTTGTCAGCCAGAACAGGGCTTGTTCAAAATTTTGTGAAACGGAGATGCCAAGGTTATAGCGCCGGCCGACTTCGGCCTGGGCGGCGGGATAGTTGTTGGACGCGGCGGCAAGGTACCAGGCAAAAGCCAGCGAATCGTCTTGGGGCTCCCCTTCTCCGGTCAAATACATGTTGCCCAGATCGACTTGAGCGGCGGCGACATTTTGAGTCGCGAAGGAGGAGGCCAGAGTACGGGCATATAAAAGATAGAGTTGATTTGTGAGAGGAGGAAGAGCATCCCGGCGTGCCAGGTATTCATGTTCCAGGGCGGATGACGCGGCGAACAGTTGACCGGCGAGGGCTACTGTCGCGATGCACATGCTACAATATTTTTTCAAGCTTATATGCATAATAGTAGATTATACTGTACAACGTGTAATTTGACAATGGAAAAAAATCGCGCAAAGGAACAATAATAAGCAGGGACAGGTGGGGATTGGTATGATAGTGTGTAATGGTGTTTGTTGAGCATAGCCTGCGCAAGGGACCTAAAGGACCAAAGGGACCAAAGGGACTAAAAAAGTGAGTGGATGATAAGGAGGGAGGCTTGTTCCATCCGGGCGACATGCCCCGGCTTCGGAGCCGCGGGGGCTACGTGCTACAACATCGTTGCCGTTCTCGTTCCCGTTAATCACAATACACGACCGGATTTGTGTCTCTTCATTATTCTTACGGTTGGACATCGTGTTGTTCATAGCCAGACAGCGTTCACTTTTCGAATACGAGGGCGAGAACGAGAACCGTTCCGCTTCCGCTTCACTGACAACGAGCATTTCTCCTTTTAGTAGTCCCAGGGGTCTACGACCCCGGGGCAGAATGAGCAGGCGCTATATTCATATGCCAACAACGTGGCAGACAGTGGCATGCGGTCCCCCTGGGGCGTCACCAGGAACGCGAGTTTGCAGCAAGCGGACAAGCGTGGGGTTCCCCAAAAAGCTGGCTGTGGATTGACTGCCCGGGATGAGGGGGCAGGGCTGATCAGATCATGTAAACTGATTCACCGGCGGGATGAATCCGCCGGGGTCTTTGGTAATGGGATGGTGGGGTGATGGAGTCAGGGAGTGATGGGATGTAGTATTCGGCGTGAGGGAGGATGCGAACTGAGTCACCCGCTTCGGAGTCGCGGGTGTTACTCGTTTACGACTCCGGGGTAAAACGGGTGTTATTTTAACCAGAGAACCTGCCAGGGTTTCAGGGTAAGGGTTTTGTCTGTGTGAGTCGTTCCGGTCAGGATGTTTGTGCGTGGCATGGCAGGAATATCTTCCGGGAGGGTAATTGTAAGGGTTGAAGCACTACAGTTGATGAGAATCAGGAGTTCAGGAAAATCCGGGTTTGTGCCGCGCAGGAGAGATAATACACGGGAGTCGGTACTTAGAACACGGAAGCCAGATTTTGGATGAAAGGCCGGTTCCGTCCGGCGGATTGCCAGGAGGCGAGCTAAGCGAGTAAAAACCTGGCGGCGCAGATGACCGGACGTGTTTAATTCCTGTTTGAGTTGGCCCAGCGGGAGTTTCTCGCGGTTGATAACGCGGTACCGGCCGGTTTGTTCGACACCTTCATGATAATTAAGGGAACCAACGAGGCTGTGGAAATAGACAGCGGGAACGCCGGGCATGGCCAGCATGACAGCGTGCGCGGCGATAAAACGGTTGAGGGTGGCATCACGGTCGCCATCGTCCAGCAGGCTGAGATAGTTGATGTTACATTCGTAGGGACTGTCGGAGCCGTCGGGATTACGTTTATAACTGATATGGCCGCCGCGGTCGGTTACGGAATTGATCAGGAAATCGATTTCGGCATCATCCAGGAAGCCGGTAGCGGGCCGCAGACCGATACCGTCATGCGATGCCAGGAAATTGAGGAACGTGCAATTCCCGGGAGGGTCATCAAGACCTGACAGCCAGGTAGAAAGATGTTCAGCGGTACCGCGCAGCAGAGCATGAGCGGTCAGGGGCGGCAGGGGGAACTGGTAGACCATCTGGGCTTCGTCGCGGTTATCGCCAAAGTAGGAAATGTTTTCCTGGTGGGGCACATTCGCTTCGACTAGCAGGCCGGCATGGGGCGCGACATCTTTCAGGATCATGCGGAAGATTTTAATAATGAGATGGGTCTGGCGCAGATGGATACAGGGGGTGCCGATCTCCTTCCAGAGGAAAGCGATCGCATCGAGCCGGACGAGGGAGATACCGCGGCTGACATACATGAGCATGATATCGATGAGTTCCAGCAGAACGGGAGGATACTGGATATTAATATCGATCTGGTCGTCACTGAAGGTGGTCCAGAGCCAGCGGGTGCCGCGGTCAGCGGTTTCGAACGATGTCAGGAGCGGTAGGCTGCGCGGCCGGACGACGTGTGAAAGATCGGTGTCGGGATCAACCTCGATAAAATAATTATGATACGCTGGGTCGCCCGCTTGCCAGGCTTTAAACCAGGCGCTTTGAGACGAGATATGATTAAACACGGCATCGCCTCCGACGGAAAAATCTTTTGCCAATGCGGTT
>CAZCLS010000184.1:0-7672 GCA_964499565.1 uncultured bacterium | reverse complement strand
GTTATCTGGCCGGGTTTCATCACAGGAGCCAGAGCAGTCCTGATTTTTTTGCCATTCCGATAGTAGTCCGCGGCGCCGTCGGCGACCACGACAGCCAGGTGCTGCCATCCTGTTCCTTCAGGTCCGAAATCAGACGGTTTCAGCTTGAAACCTCCCCATTCGATTAATGTTCCCTCCGGGCTGTCAGTATCTTTCGCCCAGATTTCAACCGAGAATGTCCCGTCACAGATCGATGTCGGTGTCGGATCAGGGAAATGACGATAGCGATCGTTTCCGTCAAATACTATCGCCGGGGACCCGTCCAGGTCGGCCGCGTATTTCGGATACACAGCCCGCGGGCCGTCAAAACCGAAATCGCCAAAGCAGCCCATAAACACGCCGCAGTTATTCCAGTTCAACACGTAATCATTCGTGTCCCGGGCTGCCATGAGCGCGGCGTTATAATCCAGCTCCAGTTTTCCCGCCACGGCTATCATATCGTCCGGCGCTTCCGCCGCTGATACACTCAAGCTGAAACTATTCATCAATAAACAAAGTATAAGGATCAGGGATTTTTTCATGCACTCGTCTCCGTTATTGTTTAATATTCCAGTAGTAGGGCAGCGCTTACAGCCTGCCCGAAAATCAAGCTGAAGCATGTACGCCAACACTCGCATCCGCACGTTGGAGTTCAGCCTTCAGGCTGCTTTTTGTTCGTCTCCTGAATACTGCCAGCGAATGTGGCCACGGGCGAGTGAGAAACGAGCGGGACCGTGGATCGGTCCCACTCGTTCACGCTCAAAAATAATCTTATTTCTTCCGCCGCGCCATCGCCAGCAGTCCTGCCATCACAACCAACCCAATCACCGCCGGCTCAGGCACGACTGACAAACTCACCGATGTGTCATTCTCGTATATCACTTCAAAGAGTTTGTGCTGGTTCTGGAACGTTGTCGCATTCTGCAACGTTATAGAACCGAACGTTCCCGGTTCGCCGCTGAATCCGCTGATGATAGTGAATGTCGCGTTGAAATCAGGATTAAACCCGTTCAGGTCAATCTCCAGGGTTGCACCGTTTAAGGATACTGTCCCGCTACTCCCGGCTATCACTAACTGGTCATACTCCGTTCCGGCGCCGTAGCCGAAAATATCAGCACGATACACCGAGCTTTCTCCCAGGCTTACATTGTTCGATACCGTCAATATTCCCGGACTCGATCCCGGCGAGAGCAGCGCGCCATTCATTACTGTTATTGGCGCCGCTATTGTGCCCGACCCCTGCAGCATTCCGGCGGGCATTACTGTCACACCACTGCTGTTCGGCAGTGTTCCATCAATACATAATGTTCCAGCCTCAACTACTGTCGCTCCGCTATACGTGTTCTCTCCCGCTAACGTCAGCGTACCCAACCCTTTCTTGGTCAGAGCCAGCGTTCCGCTCAAAACCATTGCATTAGTCCTCGTGGCCGTCGCGCCATAGGTCGTTGCCATGTCGCTGACATTCAGCGTCAGGGTCGGGGCGCCGTTCATACTCGTGATCTCTCCAGCAGCATCACTGACAGGCGTATACTTCACTGACGCGAGCTCCTGGTTGTACCCGTTAAGATCAAGGGCGCCTGGTCCGGCAGGTCTCATTGTGAGTTCACTTTCTACCGGTAGTGCATTAGCAGCGCCCAGTCTGATTGTGCCATCCAGCGCCAGCGTTTCTCCCCACGTGTTGCCGCTGATATTCAGGTTGAGTAAGCTCTTTCCGCTTACGGTTACTACCGAGGCAGGTCCAAGCGCGATCGGATTTGTCGCTATCGTGTATATCCCATAGGTATACGTTTCCGTTCCGGCCGCTATTTCGGTTTCATCCGCCCCAAATACTAACGCGCCGTCACTGCTGATGCCGCCGTTAATCGCTACCGTCCTGTTACTCGCGGCGCCGATCGTATAGACCGAGCCATTGTCGTAGATCACATGCAACGGAGCGTTAACCGTCAGCGATTCCGCTGATACCAGGTATGGAGTATCCGTGCCGGCCGGCTCGAAGTTTACTGTCGCTCCCGCCAGCGTGTAGCCAACCGCCCCGCTGTCAAATACTGCATATTGCCGCACCGTAACCGCACTGGGAATGCTGACCGGTCCCGCGCCGCTGCTGGTAAACACGGCATTATTGCCGTTCGACCAGACCCCGGCCTCCCAGTTCACTTTGGCAGTGCTCCATTCCCGGTCCGTTGCGCCCGTCCAGATATATGCAACCGCCGGCACCGCGGTGAAACTGGCCGAAATAGTATGGTTCTCAGTCACATTCGTGAACGTGTAACCGGTCACCGCGCCAATCGATGAACCATCCACCTGCACATCCGCCAGGACAAACCCCGCTGACGGTGTAATGCCGAACTCCTGGCTTGAGCCGTAATCAACCGCTACGTCGCCTTCCGGACTGATCGAACCGCCCTGCCCGGCTGAGGCCGAGATGGTATACACTAATACTTTGTTATACAAATCGTCTTCCAGTTGCTCTCGTTCTGTTTCGCTTAACGCTCCTTTATACACAAACGTGTCGCCGATGTTTCCGTTGAACGTCGTCCAGCCGTCCGGATCGTTGCGGCCTACATTGACACTGTTAGCGTACGGCCCGTTCACGCCATTCACCAGAGATGTCAACGCCCTGGTTTCCGTGATGTTCATGACCTGCTCGCCGTTGGCCCAGACTTTGTACGTGCCGTTCGGCTGCACTACCAGGCTTAATACCGTTATCTGCCCGTCTGGTATTTCTGTATCGCTCATCTGGTATTGGCGGTCCCTGAAGACACAAACCCGGCCGCTGTCATTCTTGATCCCTAATACCAACTGCTGATAAAATATATCCACAATCGATGTCCATGACGTTCCGAGTCCGTTCCGTTCCGGTTTAACCGCTGTGATGATCGTCGCGCCGTTTACCGCGATCGGCGATGAATACGTCCCCTGCCGGAATCCATCATTGTGTCCAACGCCATACACGTTCTTGACCCATTTCATCCCGTTCAGGATTTCTACCGTCGGACTGCCCATCTCTGTCAGTTCCGTGCCGGCCGGATAATAACACGACCAGTTCCCGGCATCCCCGCTCGCCGGCAGCGATTCCGTGACTACCCCGAATAGCAGGTCGGCTGTCCTTGGAATGTTTCGCACACTCGATTTCAGAGCGAAATCGATTCCCCCGATGTCTTCACCAGCCATGTCTACGGTCTTGTCGATTGATGTATAATAGTTAGCCGCTTCAGCGCAGATGTACCAGGCGCCGTTCTGGATCGCCTTGCTATAATTACCCGAGCCATCCGTCACTGCCGTGAAGACCGGGTCGGCTGACGCGCTTGGCGTTCTCGAGAAATATACCGTCGCCCCCGCAATCGGTGTCCCGTCACTACGCTTCGTAACAACACCCGAAACTGTCGCGTTCGCCACTAACGTAAAATCGATGTCATCAATAGCTGCATCGCTTACTGCTACTATCCGGTCGGCTGACGTGTTGTACGCGCTCGCTCCTGCCACTGCATACCAGGTACCCGGTGTAACTCCCCGGCTGTAGTTTCCGGAACTGTCAGTCGTGGCTGTTACGATCGGATTTTCAGCCGGATTTGCGACGTCCGAGAACGATACTATCGCCCCGGCTATCCCTTGTCCGTTCTTGTCGCTGACTTTGCCCGATATAGTATACATCAACGGATTTCCTGCCGGGGTCAGTGTCGCGTACGTAACCTGGCGTTCGCCGCCGAATGTGTACAAGTGCCCTTTGATCAAAACGTTCTTCAACGCCAGGGATGGATTGGTTTCCTCTCCGTACGCGCTGTTCCGGACTTTTATGCTGTACCCGCTGCTGATATCCTTGACATAATAGTCGCCCGCGTTTACCCGCATTACCGTTCCTGTAAAACTCACTAAGTAATCATCCGGCAGTCCACCTATCTCGCTCATCTCGTACCCGTGATATCCCGTCGTAGGCTTCACCGTCGCGCTGTAGGTCGTTGAATAATCCGACGTGTTTTGCGCCGCCGACGTGTCACGGGTTTTATACCGGTATGCGTATGTCCCGTCAACCATCACCGGCGTTACATACGTCCGGCTGCTCTGCCAGCCGCTGTCGGACCCTCCTCCGCTCACACACTCAAACTTGTACTGCACTCCGCTCGCGTCGCTCGCTCCCCGCGCCGTCATGCTGATCTTGTTGTCAATCGTCGCGTACGGCATCATTTCCCACTGCGCCACCAGGATCACTAATCGCGGCCCGGCCTGGTCGCTCGCTTCCGCCGCTACTCCCGCAGACGCGCTACTCGTGTTGCCCCGCCCGTCTCTGGCCGTTACGGTATACGTGTATCCTCCGCCGGTTGTCAATCCCGTTTCTGTCCAGCTCGGACTCGATTGCCAGCCGCTGGAACTGCCCGACCGGTCAAACTTATATTCCACTAATCCGCTTGGACTGGTCTGTTCTATCGCCGTCATGCTGATCTGCCCGTTCCGGATTCCGACCGGCCCATAGGCGAATGCCGCTGCGGGAGCAGTCGCTGTCTCGGTCGTCGCGCTCTGCCCCGCCGACGGTGTTGTCGTGTTCCCGGCCCGGTCGCGCATCGTGACCATATAGGTATACACCGTTCCGGGTGTCAGCCCGACATCCGTGTATTTGTTGAATGATACCCAGCCGCTGTCATGCCCTGCCCCCGCCGTGCAGGTGAAGTAATATTCAACCCAGCCGCTCTCGTCCGTTCCCGGCGTCGCGCTCATCGTAACCGCGCTGTCGCTGATCGCTTCCGGCGCTACTATCCATGTCGCCGCGTCCGGCGCCGGTGCGGTCGTATCGACCGGGATCGTTACCTCTCCCGGCTCCCCTTCGCTGTACACCGCCGCTATTTCTCCCGAGCTCAGCGCTTTGCTGTACACTCTGAAATCATCCAGGTATCCCTGGTAATAATCGCCGCCAGGGCCGCGGCCCAGATAATTGGCATTCTCCATCAGCGGCGCGTTCAGCAGCTCCGGCCGTAATGCTGTCGACACGCTTCCCCCAACGGCCGACCCGTCCACATATAATGTTACGTTCCCGCCTGAAAATACTACTGCTATGTGTGTCCAGGCCGCTCCCGACAATGCCGCGGCACCGTCTATTGTCGTCGTCGTCGTGCCATCGGTGATCTCAAACCGCAGCTTGCCCGTCGAACTGTCTTTCGGCGTCAGGTACATTTCCTTGCCGTTGCCGTCGCCCATCGACCAAATCCGCTGATTGTTCGCCGTGCCGCTCCACTTGGCCCAGACCGTTATCGCCGTTTCTCTGAAGTCATTGACTGAGTTGTGCAGTTCAACATACTGATTTATGCCATCCAATGGCAGCACTAAACCACCCCGCGCCGGAGCCAGGGTGTCTTTTTCTACCCGGCAGCCATTCATCATAAAGCCATGATTGATGCCATATTCGTCTATGGCTAATGCCGCGTTGTCCTTCTCAAAGGCATGTTGCGCGTATATATAATGATTGTCTACCAGGTTGGCAAACCGCCCGGCATCCGCTCCCCAACTCCATCCGAAATGCACACCATGGTCTGCAACCGATCCGGCGCCGTTGCCATTGGCCGTATCGCCATCCACAATCAGAGATCCGCCGAAGGTAGAAGGATTATATACATAGGTCGTGCCTTTAACGACCGCGCTGCCGAACACCTTTGTGTGCGTACCCGCATCACCATCGCCGCAGTTGGCATGTTCGATCACTTTCGCGTTTTCATATATTTCGGCATAGCCGAACACCCGCGCCCAATCCCGCACCGTCGCGTTGCCATACACCTGCGCGTTGTCCTGCACCACCGCGTGGCCGGACACGACCGCGTTGTCTCTCACCTGCGCGTTGTTCCGCACCACCGCGTAACCTTCTATCCGCGCGTTGTTCAACACTCGCGCGCCATCCAATACCATCGCGTTCGGCCCTACATATGCCGTGGCATCCACCGTCGCGCTGTCCTGCACAAACCCGCCGCCGTTGGCATGATAATGATGGCTCACTCCCGGCGCCGGCCAGGTTACATTCTTCGGCGCCGCATTCGAAAAACTCAGCGTGTACGGGAACTGTACGCCCGCATCCGATTTATACGCCGCCCAGGTCGGATCCGGTATCTTCATCGGTTTCGGCGTCGCGATTACTACTACGTATACTTTCGATTCATCGTCCGCCAGTTTCATCGTCACTGTACCCGTATTCCAGAAACTCGAATAGCGCGCGTCTCCGTTGTCACGTACCGCTACCAGGCTCGCGCGCCAGTCTGATTGCCGCGCCGGGTCGCACTGCGGGTCGAATGTGCAGCTGATAGTCGTGCCCGCGGCGGTATCTAGCGGGATGATGTTGAAACCGTATTCCATTGGAATATGTCCCCGCGCCGCGCGATATGCTCCCTCTGTACCCGCAACCTGCACTAACGGTGTCCGCGTGCGTTGATAGAAATACCAATCACTGCCGTCGTCCGGCCGGTTGGCCTGCTGCAGCCATTCCTGCCGCTCGTAATCCCACGTCACGCACTTCTTCGCCATCTCGCCCCACAGATCCTTGAGCGCCCCCGCTTTGTCAGGCGACCCGGACGAGTCTAACCTGATCATCCGGTCGATGATGAATTCATGCGCCATCTGCTCCGCTGTCGCGTTCGTCCAGACGTTGTTAATCCACAAAGGACCATAGCGCTCATCTTCCCGCGCGGCTTCCCAGATCGCCCACGAATCATAATAGTCCCGGCCATGGGCCGGATAATACATACTGTTCCAGATCAGTCCGCCCGCCGTGGGATAGCTGTTCAATAACTGCAGCTGAAACCAGTTGGCTGTGCATTCCCACCACGCTCCGGCGTTATCAGTGCCGTTGAATCCGCGCGCCTGGCCTTCCCAGCAATGCCCTAATTCGTGCGGTGTCGCTCCCGAGGGCGGGTCGAACCGGCAATAGCCCGTGTTGGCCATCGCATACGAAAATCCGTTGCCGTCCATCGACATATAAGCGCCACCCCCGCCACCGTCATTCCAGGTCATCAGCACATTAAAGTTTACCTTGTAAAAATTGCCATCGCGTTTCTCGAGTATAGCTGACTGGCCCATGTCGCTCAATCCTAATTCAACTATGTTCCGTTGCCACAAATGCTCGAACATCTGCAGGTTGCCCTGCGCCAGCTGCTCCGTCATCGGTGTTCCCGTGTCCCGGTTGTAATGCCCGAAACATATCCGGAAGTGATCCGACCGCCGCGTTTCAGTGTCCTGGTCCTGGTTCGAATACAAGGTCTCGTTGTCAAGGTAGGTTGTGCCTGCTTTCACTGCTCCGGCATACAATGCAGTGATTGCTGCCAGCGCGACTACTATCATTCCAGGCAATTGTTTCGGTTTCCGCGGTATCATATGCATAACTTCCTGATGTTAGTTTTTACATGCGGGCACTTGCATTTTTCTGTAAAAAACAAGGTCTTTATATTTATAATATTCTACAACAAATGATATTTTCATACAATATTCAAAACTATCACATTAATATCCATAATAATCAGCATTTTCTTGGGAAACGACAAAAAAAGAAGCGGCAGGCGGCGGTCCATGCAGAATGGCGCTCCTGAAAACAGGATTGGTGGCTCTATGGCTCATCCTGACGCCCCGGGACACCGTTTAGACTCTCATGGAGTGGGTTCTGAACCCGGTACTTGGATCTTGGGTG
>CAZCLS010000183.1:3465-7691 GCA_964499565.1 uncultured bacterium | reverse complement strand
TGCTCTTCTATCAGAAAACCTACGCCGTTGTTGATCGATGAACCCTGCACCGTTACGCGTCCCTGGTACTGGTCATCACCGCCATAATCTCTCAGTAATCCTATCGCGAAATCATGTGATGATCCCTGAGCGATGCCATTGCGTGCTGTATACACATCATTGCCGTTACCGTCCAGAAGCGCTCCACAGGCCAGATGCACACCGGCACCCTGCCCGTACTCATAAAAATGGTATGTATCGGCTCCATTGCAGTCTATCAGCATTCCCAATCCATACCAGTATCCTACTCCCTGGCCGAACACATCCGCGCTGTACACATCATTGCCCCCTATGTCCGCCAGTAATCCTATTCCTCCTGACGCGTACGGCCGCATACCCATTCCTACTCCCTGGCTGATCGAAATGTATCGGTCGTTGTATCTGCCCGCGTCATGGTCTCCGCGACCGGCTATATACACATCATTACCGGCCCGGTCGTATAATACTCCATATCCTTTTACATATCCATATCCCTGACCGGACGAAGAAATATCATAGATATCATTGCCGCTATGATCTATCAGACAACCTAATCCAAAATATCCGAAACCTTGCGATTCCTCCTCGGCGTGATAATAATCAGTTCCGTCTGCATCAAATACAATAGCGGCGCCTCCTACGGCGCTTCCCTGGCATATGGTTCCTCCGCTGTACCGGTCATTTCCCGACGTGTCTACCATAATGCTTACTCCCAGCATTGCACCGCCGGCGCCGCCATATCGGCTGCCTTCATAACGGTCATTCCCGGCCGTGTCTATGATCATACATACTGGTTTTCCCGCTCCATTAGCCGCAAAACCGGTGCTCACGCCATATACATCGTCGCCGCCGGGATCGATAATACACCAGGCGTCCGTGTTTGTATATGTGTCCGCCGCGACAGTGCCGATACAGATTCCGTACTCCCGCCAGTAATCCCTGTCCGTCTCATTCCAATCAAGCGCTGCTGCCGCGCGCGCCAGGGCCAGAAGCGTGTATGCTTCAGCTATAACCGTTTCTACCGGAATTTGTTTTAAGAGCGATACAATGCTGTATTCGGTCTCTTCATCAGCATAGATCCATGCGTCAATTTCTTCGAGCGTTTGCCGCACCTGCGCCGGTTCTGCTCCGCTGCGCAGAATCTCCTCCGATGCCATCCGGTTCTTGCGGATTTGAGACGAACGTAACAATAAGGCGCTATACAGCCATTTCTGTGTTGCAGCCGGGATTGCATCGTTATATAGATTTTGCAGCGCTGTTTGAATCGACAGCATCTGCCGTAACGCTGCAATTTGATTTGTTATCCCGCTGAAATTACCAGCCGGTTTTATGCCGGTTACTGTACCAAGAACTTTTTTATAATCAGCTGTCCTGCAGTCTTCGTACAATCCGTCAGTCCAGGTAATCAGTTTAAGTGGATTTGACAGGCAGTCGTTTACGATCGGCAGGCGAAATTCATCCGTGTCCCACACCTTGTCAAACGTATACGCTTCAGTTGTTATGCCCAGCGCGCTAAGAGCAGTTGAAAACGCCCGGCCGGTCCGGCCCGTAAAAACCGTTTGCGGCTCAATACCAGTACCTGTCACTGACAGGGAAGCGGCACTGACAATCATGACAGCAGCAGCATACATTTTTACAGAATAGAATATCATTCCTTTATAACTTCTGAACTTAAAAACTTCTGAACTTTTTAACCAGCACGGTTATATCCAGCGAATCTGGGTTATCGTGCGGCATACCTGCGATCGGACTTTTTTTACAATATCGAGACCAATACCGCTGCGCAATTCATTACGCCAGATATGGCTTTTAACCTTCACGACCAGAACAGTTCCTTCAATACGCTCGGGAGTTGTTTCAGCCGCGATAACCGGTCCAACCACAGTAGGCCATTCTGTTTTAATAGATTCAAACCAGGCGTCCGCGGGAGGGCGGAGTTCATTCAGAACCGCGTCAATCAGGGAAACACATTTTTTAAATCTGTTTTTCGGTGTTTTATTCATTGTTTCATAAGACTGAACAACCGTCCGGCTTGGGGCCGGACGGTTGTTGGTGTACGTCAGCTTTGACTACTCCCGTCCGTTCATATTCTCATCGGCATGATTACACACAGAAATTTTTCTCCGGAACGTATAACGGTCGGACTGGTCGCGTTCGTTATTTCAAGTACTATCGTCTCCGTCTCCACATTCTGGCAGACGTCGGTCAGATAGGTTGGATTAAACGCTATTTCCATCGGTTCGTCTGTATACGCCACGCTCAGTATATCATGCACTTCACCAATCTCCGCGGTCACCGCACTGATAGTCAGGCGATTGTTTTCCAGTCCCAGGCGCACAACCGGCTGTTTAGTTTTTTCGGTTACAACCGTTGCCAAACCCACCGCGTTCATAAAACTCGCCCGTTCCAGCTCAAGGGTATGCGAGCAGCTTTTAGGAATAACCTGGTTGTAATTCGGATAATGTCCGTCAATCAAACGAGTTACCAGAGTCGTTTTATTGATATTTACTTCAATCTGGCTGGTTGAATACCTGAGAAACACCGTGCCTTCATTGCTCAGCATCTGCTGAATCATGGTTATCGACTTAGTCGGCAGGATCAATTGCTGCGGTTCTTCCCGTTTTATGCCGGCAAGCGTGTATTTCGCCAGCCGCCGTCCATCCGTTGCCACAACGTCAAATTGCGGGCCGAAATTGAAGCAGACTCCGTTCAGCACATAGCGGGTCTCGTCTCTCGAGACCGCGTAGCTGGTATATTTCAGCATCAATCCGAAATCCTTGGACGGGATTTCAATCGAATCTTTTTCTTCGATTGTAGGAAATTTCGGGAAATCTCCCGGCGCCATTCCCCGCAGACTGCAGTCGATCGTGTCGCCTGCTTTAATCTTGGCCACGTTATTCTCGTCAACCGTGATCGTAATCGCCTCGGTTTTAATCCGGCGCAAGGTATCCAGAAGCAAACGAACCGGAATAGTCGTTTCACCGGCTTCCGACACATCCGCCGCGATTTCGGTGCGCACCGATACATCCAGGTCCGTGCCCGTTAATTCGATTTTCCCCGTTTCCGCTTTAACCAGCAGGTTCGCCAAAATTGGCAGCGTTGTCCGTAACGGACTTACCGGTTGCAGTAATTGAACCGCTTCGCGCAGTTCTGCCGTTGCACATTGCAATTTCATACAGTCCCCTTCGTTTACATTGAATAGTTCACACTATCACTATTAGTTCTACTATAATATCAAATTCTAGTCTAAAATAGTATTAGTATTTGTCTGTGATTACGGTACATTTCCCCATTTTTCGGGCTATTTTGCTGTGAACAACTATGTGTCAACTCCCTGAATTTCTTTCCAATTTTGTGGATAACCGTTTCACCACATTCCGTGCACATCGTTTTCACCATGAAATTCACACAGTTATTCACATCGTCCTCGCACTGTCCATTATGCGCTTTTTCAACGCTTCAATCTGCTGTTCTACTACCTCATCCTGACTCTTTAATTGCGTAATCTTGCGGCAGGCATATAAAACGGTCGTGTGATCCTTGCCGCCAAACGATTGCGCTATTTCCGCCAGAGAACTGTTCGTTAAATCACGACAGAGATACATCGCTAACTGACGCGGATGCGCTATACTCTTAGGCCGGCGATGTGAACGAATGTCACTCAGGCGTATATCAAAATATTCAGCAACCGATTTTTGAATTGAATCCAGGGAAACAGTATGAGAAGAAACATAGTCTTTCAGACATTCCTTGGCAAATTTGAGCGATACGGGCGTGTTCTGTACCGATGAATACGCTAACAGGCGCGTGAGCGCCCCTTCTATCTTGCGCACATCGTTACGGACTTTATTAGCTAAATAATGACAGACATCCTCATCAAATTGAACACCGAAGCGGTCCAGCTTTTTATGAATGATAGCTACCCGGGTCTCAAAATCGGGAGATTGTATGTCTACGACCAGTCCCCATTCAAACCGGTTAACCAGCCGGTTTTCGATGTGCTGTAATTCCTGCGGCGATTTGTCGCTGGTCATCACAATTTGCTTGCCTTCCTGCAGAAACGCGTTGAACGTATGAAAAAATTCTTCCTGCATAGCTTCCTTGCGGGAAAGAAATTGAATGTCATCAACCAGCAGCACATCCACGTTAGAACGGTAAAAATCTCTGAATTTTGTCGTTGTCTTGCGCTGCAGCGCGTCAATAAATTC
>CAZCLS010000183.1:1469-3365 GCA_964499565.1 uncultured bacterium | reverse complement strand
TACATCGATTGCGGCACAGAGGGCTGCACTACCGGAGGCGCTTCTTCCGGAACGGCTGGAAGCACGGCATGAATGTCACTTTGAATAATCAGCTTGACCGGCCGGCCGCATTCACGCACAAGAATAGAGATAATAACCGACTCATACCGCTGTTTCAGCCAATCGGCCACCAGGGGTGAATCAACTTCCAGTATGAAGCGGTCATCCTCAAACAGAATAGGATGAACAACTGAAAAAAAGGATTGAAAAATAGAAGGACTTGTCGATTCCTTAATAACCGTAAGAACCTTATCCCAAAGTACCTGGCAACTGGTCACAGCCCATTCCCCCTTACTTATCCACAAGTTATGCACAAATCTGAAACAACAAAAAAATACCGAATACAAAATACAGTAATGTGCAAAAATATTGTATCTAACATTTTGAAATCTAATAGGTTGGAAGACAATTCAGTGCGGGAATCGTAAACAATCAAAACCACTGCCGGAGTGTCCCCAACACTCCTCATTCCTAAGTCGCACAAAACTTATCCACAACCAATATCCTAAAAAACACAAACCGCATCAGCTATAATGCAGATAGCGCATCAATAATAACAAAAATATTTTGAATTGTAAAGCAGTTTTCATCAAAAATTCATAATTGCCTGAAGCCTGTCTGTATGATGTATGTTTATTGAAAGGACCCCCTATATCTTGATTGATACTCTTGCACTGCTCTTCATTTTTATGTAATTCTTGCGCGCGCGCACCCCAATTTTTATTGTTTGCTTTTTGCAGGATAGTGCTGTACAATATATTCTGTTATTACGGTGTGCCTCGGCATGCTTCATCATGAGAGATGTACTCGTTTTCACGTGAAAGAAACTACGCAGACAGATGTTCTGGTTATCGGCTCCGGCATCGCCGGCTGTGTTACCGCCCTTACCGCGGCGGAACACGGCTGCCGTGTCATTCTCATTACCCGCGCGCGCGCGAATGAAGACTCTTCTACCATCCTGGCCCAGGGCGGGATCGTCTACAAGGGCTCCCGCGATTCCCGCAAAAGCCTGATTAGTGATATTGAAACTGCCGGTGATAATATCTGTTATCATGATGCCGTTACCCACCTCGCGCGGGAAGGCCCTGCCCTCGTTAAAACGCTTCTCATAGATCATCTCGGAATCGAATTTGACCGCACGCGTAAGGGCGCGCTGGACCTGACCCGCGAAGGCGGTCACAGCATTCCCCGCATTATTCATTGTGCCGACTGGACCGGCAAGCATATTGCCGAAGCGCTCTGGAACGCGATTGTAAAGAATAAACGGATTACTGTTTTTGAGAAGGCTACTGCGGTAGACCTTTTGACGACAAGCCACCATTCACTTAATCCGCAGGATATGTACCGTCCGACGGAATGCTTCGGCGCTTATGTCCTGTGTCAACGGCCCCACCGCGTTATTGAAATGTATGCGCGCGAAACCGTGCTGGCTACGGGCGGTTTAGGGCAGGTCTATCTCTATACGACGAATAATACCTGCGCCCGCGGCGATGGCTATGCCATGGCGGTGCGCGCGGGCGCACGTTTAGTTAATATGGAATATATTCAATTCCATCCAACGTCGCTCTACAGCCAGAATGCCAATAATTTTCTGATTACTGAAGCTATGCGCGGCGAAGGCGCGGTGCTGCGCGATGACCAGGGCCGGAAATTCGCGCGGAAATATCATCCCATGGGCTCGCTCGCTCCGCGCGATATCGTCTCTCGCGCTATTCATAACGAAATGCTGAAACAGCATAAATCCTGCATGTATCTCGATATTACGCATAAACCGGCCGAATGGATTCAACAGCGCTTTCCCATGATCTATAAAAAATGCCTGGAGTATGATATCGACATCACCCGCATGCCGATACC
>CAZCLS010000183.1:0-1369 GCA_964499565.1 uncultured bacterium | reverse complement strand
CGCTGGAAAGAAGAAAAAGAATATATCGACCCGGCCCTGCTGGAACAGGACTGGATGATCATTAAGCATACCATGTGGAATTATGTCGGCCTGGTGCGGGGCGACCGTCGTCTGCGGCGCGCCCAGCGTATTTTACGGGAACTGCTGACCGAGGTCGAAACCTTTTACCGCCGCGCCGCTATGACGGAACAGATTATCGGACTGCGCAACGGCCTGCAGACCGCTTCTACGGTCCTGTTTGCCGCGGTGCGCAATCCCCGCAGCTTCGGATGCCATTATCGTGATGATTCAGCCTAATATCTAACAACAAGGAGCACTCTATGCACCATCAAATTGCGCCGCATGGCGGCGAACTGGTTAACCGTATGCTAACCGGAGAAAAACGCGACTTCTGGGTCGAAAAAGCGGCGAGTCTGCCGGCTCTTACCGTCGACTCCCGCATTATCTCCGATATCGAAATGATCGCGTGCGGCGCGTTCAGCCCCCTCGAAGGCTTTATGTGCCGTGATGATTATAACCATGTCCTGGAAGCTATGCGCCTCCAGTCCGGGCTGCCCTGGACCCTGCCGGTCGTTCTGGGCGTTTCGGCCGATGAGGCCGATATATGCGACGTGGACGCCCAGGTTGCCCTCAAGGATGCAGCGGGAACCGTCCTCGCTATCCTCCACCTGCAGGAAAAATATGTCGTCAATAAAGAGAAGGAAGCCGCCCGGATTTTTAAAACAGCCGATAAAAATCATCCCGGAGTGCGCTACCTCCTCGAAGAACGCGGCGATGTCCTCCTGGGCGGCGATATTGATGTTATCTGCATGCCATCCCACGCCACGTTTAATGAATACCGGTTTACCCCGATCGAAACCCGCCATACTTTTGAACAACGCGGCTGGGCTCGGATCGTCGCGTTCCAGACGCGCAACCCGGTGCACCGCGCCCATGAATATCTGCAGAAATGCGCGCTGGAAGTGTGTGACGGCCTGTTTATGCATCCTCTGACGGGAGATACCAAGCAGGATGATGTCCCCGCCGACGTGCGTATGAACTGCTATCAGACCCTGATTAAAAACTATTATCCCGAAGACCGGGTCATGCTCTCCGTGTTTCCCGCCTATATGCGCTATGCCGGACCGCGCGAAGCTATCTTTCATGCCCTGATCCGTAAAAATTACGGTTGTACCCATATTATCATCGGCCGTGACCATGCCGGCGTCGGTACCTATTACGGCTCCTATGACGCTCAGGAAATTTTTAAGGAGTTCGGGCCGCATGAACTTGAAATTATTCCGTTGTTTTTTGACCATGCCGCCTATTGCAAAAAGTGCCAGGGTATGGTCTCTCAGAAAACGTGTCCCCATGATGCCGCTGACCATAT
>CAZCLS010000182.1:5285-7715 GCA_964499565.1 uncultured bacterium | reverse complement strand
GTCTTATTCTTTAATTTCGCGGTAGGTTCCACCGCTGATCCGGGCCAGCTTCTGCAGAAAGTCTCGGGCCTGTTTGCCTTTTTCAACATTAGCAGCACTACCACTGCTATGCGGTTTATACGCAACAGTATTAATAGTGACTTTTGTTTGCGATTCGTTCCGATGCCGGCGCACCATATCCAAAATTTCCTTGCAGTGTTTGTCCGGATCGATTCCCTGCAGATAGGGCGGGTCGTCTGTAATGAGTATTATCGTATCCGGCTCAAGCTGCAAAGCCGTCTGCAGGGCTATTATCGGCGAACTGCCGCTGGTAGCTGGATTATTTCCACGGTTTATCTTCATCTCCGCGTTCATCCAGATCTTGAATTCATCCTTGACCGGCCGGGTGGCATACACTATGGCAGCATTGAACGCAAATGCTCCATCAGCAAAAAGAATAACATTGAATCCCGTGTCCGGATGAAACCGGTCTACCATGCGTATTGCTTCATTTCTAACCGCCTCAAACACTCCTTTTTTAACAATGCTTGAGGACGAATCGACCAGGATTACTATTGACCTGGTTTTAATTGCATGACCAAAAAATTCAGTTTCCGAAAAGCCGGCGAATCCAGCTTTATGCGTACCCGCCCCAAACCCACTCAGCCCGGGCAAGCCTAGTTGAGCGCCAACCGGTTTAGTCAAAGAAGGCAGCCTGCGCGCATCAGTGGAAACGGGAGTAATTGGCGGCAGAGCCGGCAGTGATAAAGGGCTGCGGCCCTTCGTAATTAGTTTATTCAGGATTTTAGGTCGCCGGGACTGCTGCTCGCATTGCTTGACCCGGATAGAGTGTTCCAGAGCCCTGGCCGCTAATTTCGGTTTCTTCTTAGCCGGTTGAAACATCATTGCAGGTGGCTTAATATAGGAATACACGACAATACTTCCCGCTCCCAGAAACAGACCGGCATGGACCGCCAGACTGATCACGATTGATTGCAGCGAACGTTTTATCTTGGTTGGTTTCATGTCAAAACTCCTGCTCCCTGCCTAATGCGAATGTTACCGTTTGGACCCGGGCCGCGGCACAGGCATTCAGGACTTCCACCACGCGCTGGTGCAGTGTGGTGTCATCCGCCTGGATCGTGAGCATTGGCTCATTCTTCGCTGCCGCACACACTTCTCTGAAACGGACAAGCGTGTCAATCAGCTCAGGCAATTCCGCGGACCCGGGTGAATCAAGTTCTCTGTCATTAAGAATCAACTCCCCGGCAGCCTTGATTTCTATAATCTGTTCATCCGGCATCGCCAGCTGTTCAGGCTGCTCAGCCAGACCCGGAAGACTGAAACTGATATCAGCTTCCTGCTTGTGCATGGTGCAGGCAGCCATAAAATATATCAGCAGCAGAAATGTGCAGTCTATCATTGCTGATATCGGAAAAGCCACTTTTGGCCGTGTTCGCCGGCGACGTTTCATACCTTATACCTCCGGACTTTGGAATGACGCGAAAATTATATCAACGATGCCTGCCTCCGCGCATAAACGCAGTACTGTTTTAACCGATGAGTACGGCACTGATTTATCAGCACGCAGATATACTTTTATATGGGGATTTTCCGCAACTTTTTGTTTCATAATTGCCAGCAGTTCCTTCTCCGACAAATATTGTCCGGATAGCATTAGCCGCTTGTCAGGAAGTATGTTGATCGTTCCCCGGTCACGCATGTCTTCAGGCACCTGGGCCCGCGGAGCAACCGGCAGAGCTACATCAGGAGTCAGATCGACCTGGGACATTGTTGCCGTGCACATGAAAAATATCAACAGCAGAAATACCATGTCTATCAAAGGCGCCATGTCGATTTCAGCATGATCGCGAATCCGTTTACGCGCTTTCATCCGTTTCCTCCTGTTACCGGTGGCCCGGAGAAGGGAGCGGGAGCAGGAGCCGCGGCGTGGACGGGCTGGACAGGTGCGGCAGGCTGCCATTGCATGGCTGTTCCCGGCGTTCCCGCTGATGACGGTACGGGCTGAGTATACACCGCCGCCGGTGCCACAGGGGCTATCGCGGCAGTCATCCGCGCTTCATACGCCTGCCGCGCGATTCCTTCTCCGCTGAATAGATCAAGCAATTCAGTACATGCTTCCATAACCCGCGTAAGCAATGCGTCAAGCCTTCCTCGAAAAATAAAAAATGCCAGCATCGCCGGTATCCCGACTATCAGACCAGTCGCGGTAGTAAGTAATGCCTCCCCGATGTTACCGGCCAGTTGCTCGGGCTTTCCCATGCCTCCCATACCGATTTTCTGAAAGGCCTTGATCATACCGCTGACTGTTCCCAGCAGACCGATCATTGGAGAAACAGCCGCGATAACTGAAATCATATTCAACCAGAAGCTCATACGTGTTTCCTGGCTCTCCACGGCATCCATAATCGCACTTTCCGCTGCTTTTTT
>CAZCLS010000182.1:0-5185 GCA_964499565.1 uncultured bacterium | reverse complement strand
TACGTGTTTCCTGGCTCTCCACGGCATCCATAATCGCACTTTCCGCTGCTTTTTTCCCACAATCATTCTTGTCGCGATTCAACCGGAATACTCCAGCCGCAAAAGCCGTGGTCAGAAAATTACGGTTCTGTTCACAATAAGTATACGCACCGCCAATATCTCCCTGGTACAGCTTCTGCCGCAACTTCTGCCTGTCCGAGTCGGGAACCATTCTGCCTGCCCTTAGCTCAAGCGCCTGATGTACGATCAATCCTAAAACGACCAAAGAACACAGCGCCAGGGGATACATTAAAGGTCCTCCGGTCGCGAACAGATTCCAGGCCGTTTTATTTTTGGCTTCCTCAGTGTTCACGGCCCCCGTTTTACCGGCCGGCGCCTGCTCTCCGTGCAGCACAGCAGTAAACACACTCATTGTCACTACAATGAAACAAATCAATGTCCAGCCCTGGTGTACTTTCATTGTCCTGCCTCCTTTCTTTTGGCATTACTGGTAAACTCATTTTTTTCGGAACTATTAGTTTTTTCTGCTGTGGACGCTGTACTACTCGCCTCGATAAGCGATTGCCCTGCCGCGATCCTGCGCAGACAGTTTGTGGCATGCAGAGCGTATGCCGTGTCGGGATACCGGCGCATCAGCACATTGCATGTTGTAACAATCCGTTCCCGGTCATTCAACAGCGCGTAATTTGAAAGAACCGCCATAAGACTTTTCGCTTCCCATTCGCCTTCATAACTGTAGAAAACTACATTCTTCAGCAACATGAACAGGCTTTCAACCGGTTGTTTCAATTCCGTCAGAACTCGTCCAAGATAATACGCCGCTTCAGCCCGTTCCGTGTCAGTCAGAGCATTAGCAACCGCGTTGGTACAGAATACGTAGGCGTTGCTGTACTGTCCCATATAATACTGGCATACCGCCCGTCTCAGAATTGTTTTTCGCGCGGTTTCCCTGCAAATATCAGGCCGGCCACTTTCTGCGTACAGCGCGTATGCCGCTGAATACTGTTGCTGCCGTTCCAGCAGTTCGGCATAACAGAACCCCACCGGAACAGCCCAGCCGCCCGGTATATCTACAAAGGGTTTCCACCTGGCATACTCCTCTTCAGCGGCCTGCACCGCCACACGCAGTTCCTGTTGATCTAACACGTTCCGGGAATCACTCCCATCCAAAAATTCCGGCCGGGGAAATTCCAGCGCGGCAATAGCTTCGCAGGCATGATATTCAGTCAGAATCGTGCCCCCCTCAAGTTCACGCTGCACCGTCACTTCGCCCTGGTTCAAGGCCAGCACGGTACACACAAAGCGGCGACCGTTTTTCAGGTGCAATCGTGCTATCCGCGGACTGCCGGTTACGGCCGCGGCGGCGAGAAGCGCCGTCGCGACCGCTACGGTAACTATGCGTGTTACTGTACCGCTTTTTTTCATTGTCTATTGTTTTTTTCAGCGGTTGTTATGCTCTTGATGAAAATAGCCGTCAGGTGATCAGCTTCCTCAAACAATGCCGTCAGCATGTTAGAGCGAAGCAATCGTGATTTTTCCAGCACATAGATCGGCACCAGCGTGTTCTGCAGTTCGATCAGACATTGGCGCAAACCACCTATGAACGCTTCGCGCGATTTGGACTGCTGCGCGTCTACATACGCAAAGGCCGGCTGCATGCTGCTTTCTACCAGGCAGGCTGCTAAATGTTTTGCCGCCTGCGTATCCGGCAGGCCGTCAGCTAACGCTAGAACATCAGTCGCAAACTGGGTTAACCGGTCCAGTAGACTGTTATCTCTTTTTTCTTGTGCCATTGTTTACCTCGTGTGTTTACGGTTAGGTTAGTGGTTCAGTTGTGTACTATGCTGCCGTTATCCGGAGTTGACAGCTTTTCATATCGTTGCCGCGCCAGCACGGTTTCAGGCATGCCGCTCATCATTTTTGAATCAATCAATTCCCGGTATGTTCGCAGAGCAGCGGAATAATCCTGCAGTTTTTCAAAACACAGACCGCTGTTGTAATAGGCCTGAGCCGCCAGGTTTGTATAACCGCCATACATAACATATACCCGCTGATAATACGGAATTGCTTTGCTGAACTCCTGTAGCGCCTGATATGCCGTTGCTGTTCCCGCCAATGCTTCCGGCCAGAGCGGACCGCGCGCTGCCCGGTTTTCGAGTACTCGTTCAAAGCATGTGATGGCTCCTGAATATCTGCCATCCTCAAGCAGCATGCGCCCACGCTCCATTGATATTTCCAGAACCAATCCCGCCTCCGTTGCCCCGGTTTCCGCCTTATCGAGCAACATGCGCGCCGTTTTAGTATCTCCGTTTTCCCGCGCCGCTTGTGACAGCTTTAATTGCGCTTCTGCGCAAAACGGGCTCCGGCCGAAACCATCTGCTATTAATGTGTAACAGGCCAGCTCCTGTTCCCTGTCTCTTAGCTCTCCCGCCCTGGCCGCTCGAAACATAAGCCCGTCCGGTCCCAGGCAATTCGTGGGATACTCCCTCATAAAGTCTTCGCATATCGCCCGCGCTTCACCCGCACACGAGCGGAACTGCCAATACACATACTGCGCCATTGCCAGGCGCGAAGCCAGGGTTAATTCTCCTCTGTCCCGGGCAGAACCCTTTTCCTCCCGAAGCTGTATTCCCAGGCGGACGGTATCGTTGCTCCCGGCGTATAATCCAGTAAGGTCCTGCACAATCGCCGAAAATCCCCACCAGTTTTGCCGGTTGCCGAAACGGCGTAAAGCCATCCAATATGCTTTGCGCGCGGACGGCAGGTCGTCGCACTGACGGTAGGCCCAGCCCAGCCAGTATATTCCTTCAACTACCGCGGGTGTCTCGCCCGCCTGTTCGATATACGTTTCATATACTGTTATCATGTTTGTATATGCCCCGATCGCCCGATAACATTTTCCTATTTGTTCAATCGCATAGTGATAATAAGGCCCGTCTTCCGGAGCTACATCGGCATAGGAACTCACCGCTGTATTCAGTTCACCCATGGCCGCCAGAGCATCGCCTCGCAGCACCTTTGCTTCCGGTAGTACAGGATGATCCGGATACGCCTGTATAAATGCTATCAGGGTCAGAGCCGCATCGCGATAGCGCCCTTCCATGTAATGAATAACTCCCAGGCGATACTCTGCTTCAGCCCGATACTCGCTGCGGGGATAGGCCGAAACAAACTCCCGCAGCCGTTGCACGGCATTGGTATAATCTTCCTTATAAAACAGTATCATGCCCTGCCAGTATGCCGCGCTATCTCGTACCGGCGAATTGATATATGCCGCCGTATCCAGCCATTGTTCCAACCCGCGCCCGGCTTCGTCGAACCGTTCCCGCATTGCCTGAGCGATATACAGATATAATTCCACCCGGTCTTTTCCTTTCATGCCGGGATACTCCTGCAGCAGTGTTCGTATTTCCCTCTCCGCCGCCTCGAACTGCTCCTGGTTGAAATACGCTTCAGCTTTCGTGAACACTAATACCGGCCCGGAGTCACTGCCGGGATACATCCGGAGAAACCGTTCAGTCTCCTGTATGGTTTTGTCATACAATTGCATTTGAGCCAAACAGTATATCAGTTGCTCATGCGCGGTTTCTCCCGTACCGCTTCCGCGAAACATTTCTTCAGCTTCCCGGAACACTATGCATGCCTCCCACAGCAGATTCATGTCATACAGACAGCGTCCCATGCGCAGCAGCCATTGACTGTTAAACGCTTTGAGCGATTCCTGGTCTTCACTGCCGCATCGGCGCCGTATACAACGGTACGAGTCCAGGGCTGCGTCATACTCGGCATCGGCATATAATACATCCCCGAGTTGCAGAGCTATGGCATTTAGCATATCCTGCTGTTCCGGTATATATCCTTCCCTGTGCAGCTGTTTCAACTCCTCCAGACCCGCCCGATATTCTGCAAGAACTACCAGGCATCTGACCAGATTCCCGCAGGCGGATTCCCTTATGGTCTCGTCTCGGGCTGATTCTTTCAAATGTCTCAAAACCGGAAGCGCGTCACTGTACCGTTCAAGTGCCAGGCACATATTCGCTTTCTGATAATATACGGCATCGATGCGGGGAAATGACGGGTATTCTCTAATCAATCGATCAGTCAGTTTATCAACCCGTTCTAATAACCGGTTGGCCTGGCAGGCGCAAGCCAGGCGAAACAGAGCGTCCGCCTGGCGCATGCCTTTCGGTTCTTCCGGGATAAACTCTTCCAGTAGTTCGATTGCCTCGGTATTATTTCCAAGTATTCCCTGCGCGCTGCCCAGCATATACTGAATTTCATGCATTACCCCCGTCACGGTCGGCTCCCGCTCATATCGGCTGATAAATTCACTGAAGTCCCGGACGGCATCCGGATACCGCTCCTCCTGATAGGAGCGGGCAGCACGAGCATAAAGATCTTCTGCCGCAAGACGTTCCCCGGAGACTGGGTTCGCTGCTGCCAGGAGAATACTCATCCAAACCGCAAACCATCCAGAGACTGCCATTGACAGTATAGAGCCGAATTGATATAATTGTGCCCCTGGAAACAAACTGTGCGCCCGTAGCTCAATTGGATAGAGCGTCTGGCTACGGACCAGAAGGTTAGGGGTTCGAGTCCCTCCGGGCGTACCAGGTTTGTTTTCAGCTGCTTCTACACCGCTTCGCCTTAAAGTCCGATCCATCAGAATGGAACTCACAGAACTGTCTTGCGCCACTCTGTCAGAACAATTATTGCGTCTATCGCTGCTCTGGTGTTTTCCACAATAATTCATTTTTCCATGGTCTGGAATGTTTTACAGATGCATTACATCACGTTGTTCATTAGTATATACGTTCAACCCCGGATTTTTTTGCGGGTTTTTTTTCGCGGAAGTTTTTTTCCCTGCCCAAAAATATACTATCATTTTCTTTTAACGATAGTTATACCAGGGAAATCGTGATATTGTTACATGTGGAATTTTCTTGCGAGAATCTTTGTTCAGTCTAAACAGCCTCTGTGCTACAGGACGTGGTCAGTATTTCTGAAAGAACACCGGCAAGATCGGATTTAAGGATCGGTTTCATGATAATCTTTTGGAATCCCAGCGAACTGGCCTGCCCGGGAGTGACCATATCACTATCTCCCGTACAGAGTACAATTGGTATCTCTGGTTTTATCCGCAGCAGTTCCCGGGCCAGATATATGCCGTTTATGCCGGGCATTT
>CAZCLS010000181.1:0-7717 GCA_964499565.1 uncultured bacterium | reverse complement strand
ACAGGTTGGCCATTACTATTCCGTTCGTGTTGTCGCAGCGGAACGATAGTCAGCCACCTCAGCGGCGGCTATCGTTCTAATTACCGTACCGTCGGCATCCGCAAGCATAAGCGATCCGTCAAGTCCATTAGAAACTATTCCGATCAGTTTGCCATGATTATCAAGCACGTGACACGTTCCATCAGGTTGTTTTTGCATAATTGCTGTAACACTCGTGCCATCCGCGCCGGGCATAAGCAGCCGGGCGGTCTGACCGTCGTCCTCAACAATCAGCATGGACCCGTCAGGCTGTACCGTTGTTCCGGACAGGCTGGTTGTTTCTCCGGTCCAGAATTCTACCAGGTTGAAGATGATAGCATCACCAATCGCGGCAAACTCATAGACAGGAAAAATAACAAACACCCAGAACACAATACTGTGTACTAGTTTATGTTCCGTTACCTCTCCATTGACTTCGTACAAAGCTTTTACCAATGGAAAACTGCCATAACATCCCCCCATCAAACATGCCATGCCGGCAAGTATACTCATACAAATGGTTCTATGTAATAGTTTTTTCACTGTGGTATCCTCAATGGTAATGTTTTACTGTGGTGTGATTGTCATTGTAATGGGCTTGCTGCAGTCGACATTGGATGAATCACCGTTTCAACTAAGACTCTACGTACATTATCTCAGTTGCCAAATTATATTATATCATTCAGTTAATATAATGTCAAAATACTAGTTTATTTAGTATATTCCATATTAGGTGAATTAGTGAATTTTGCATTGTTGTCATTTATTAGGTATAATATAAAGAGTATTCATTAAGTGCTTTTTTCAGCGTCACGTGAATCAGGATTTGCTCATGAACACGAACAGACGCATACCGTTCCTGCTCATCCTTCTTTTACCGGCATCTTTCTCCGGATGTTATGCTTCCAGTGTTCCTACTTCCGTTGTTCCCGACTCCTTTTTTATCCGCGAATTTTCCCCGATGTCTTCTCTGTCACCCTCTTCTCACCATATCTTCTTCATCGATCGTTCGGGACTGATCCAAATCTATGATGAGTCAAATGACTCTCTCAGCAATTTGCGCCAGTCAAATGCTGATACCCGCCCGGCGCTCTCTAATCTAGCTTTGATTACTTCCACGCTGTCCAATGATTTTGTTCGCCTGAGTGAACGCCAGCAGGATGTTTCAGAATATTATCCCTCCCATCTTGAACTGTTCCTGATTACGACGAATGCGGTCACCTTTGCCTGGGCCGGCGATCCAACCCGGCTCGATCCCCGCATCGCTGCCGTGCGTACCGCCTTTATGACAAACATTGTTAATCACAGTATTGTTACGTCTGCCGCCCCAGCTGCCTTTCGTGCCGATCTGCTGGATACCCGGACCGCCGCCGAATTCAGACAAGCTGATCTTATCATCCCTGTGCCGGCCCGAAATGGCTCTCCGCTTCTGAGCGCCATGCTTAACAATCCTTTTAAACTTTTCATTCCCTTACCTGTTACACCGAATCCATTGAGCCCGTTTCGATCATCATGGACTGTCGGACGCGATACACTGGCCTGCAGCTCAAATTCCCGTTGCTTCCAGGTCCGGTCCTGGCACCTGAAACAGTCCGATAATTCTTCAGTAACTACAGGAGGACTACCATGAAACCGTCTATCCTCTCCCCTTTCGCTTTGTACAGCCTTATTGCGGCGCTGATTGTATGCTCCCTCGTTTCAGAAGCGGCCAATCCTTGGCTTTCCGGCCGCTCCATGAACGACCAGACTGAGCCTCTGTCATTCATAACAACCAAGTCTCCGGAAGAATTAGCCTGGGAGTATAATTCAGCTCTGCGGTATGCCCCTTCCGCCTCTTCAACCGGCCTGCTCGACCTGGTTATCTCTATTCATACCAACTGGCATGGCGATAATAAAGGCAATGTTCAGGGCGGTGCTGATAATGCTGAACAGGATAAAATCGAACGCATTGTCCAGTACTTTGCCGATGCTGTGTATGAAATGTCCGATGGCGGGCATCGCCTGCGCAATGTCTATATCTACCAGAAAGGCAAAAGCGCCAATATCGCCGATATCGTCTGGTCACGCCGCGGTCATCCCCATGTCCCCTATAAAGGCGGCGTCGCCATGCCCGGCGGCCATGTCAATATGTACGATATTTTTAAAGACGGTGAAGGCGCGGGCCATGACCATGATATGCTTGCCGATGAAGATGGCTCCGGCTATACACTCGCCCATGAATGGGGCCATTATTTCTATGGCCTGTACGACGAGTATAAACTCAATGCCACTGACGTTCCCGTCGTTCCCGCTATTATGAATAGTCAGTGGAATGCCCGGGGTGGTGTGTATAAATGGTTGAATTGCTCAATCGCCTGGCAAGCCGCTAATCCAAACGGTCCGTTTGTCAATACTAAAATGACTAATCAGCATCGCAAATTTAATGAGAGCTGCTGGGAAACCCTCGCCCGTTCAACTACTGCCGATCCTACTAATCTTACCCTCGGTACCAGGGTCTATTATCCTGAAGTAGGCGCCAAAGCTCCTTCCAGCACAAATACTCCCGCACTCAATCTGCCCAATGCAGCCGCTCGTGAAAAATTGAATATTATCTGGATGTCTTCAAATGTCGTTATCCAGATCGTTATTGACCGCTCAGGAAGTATGAGCGGTACTCTCGGTAATGCTGTAACCGCCGCTAAATTGTTGGTAGACCTTGTCGAAATGGACAGCTATGTCGGCGTCATTGATTATGATGACATTGTAACCACCCTTGTCCCGATCACCCACATAACCAACGAAGCTCTGAAAACAAGTATCAAAACCCAGATCGATACCCTCTATGCCCGCGGCGCAACTGCCATCGGCAATGCCGCGCTGACTGCCCTGAATGGCATTCTGGCCCATAATGCTTCAAATGCCACCCGCGCTGTCTTCCTCTTAACCGACGGGTACAGCAATACCGGTATCGATCCTCTTTCGGTCATCCCTCTGTACCAGAATGCCAAAATACCTATTATCGGTTTCGGGTATGGCGGTTCTGTAGACCCGAGTTTGCCTCAAATGGCTCTTGCCACCGGCGGGAAATATTATGCTTCTCCTACTACGCTTGCCAGTATCGCCGGGGCTTTCCAGGACGCGAATGCCTATGTTTCCGCCTCACCTACCGTTGCCGCCGGCTCTTCCATGGTGAAAGGCAAACCCGGTAAAACCGGTTCTTTTAAAGATACATTCCTGATCGATTCTACCGTGCCGGCCTTCGATCTTGTCGTTACGTGCAACGGTACCATTGTTTCTAACAGCTTTGTTCTGCAAGCCCCTGACAAACAAACCTACTCACCTAAAAGTTATGAACAGTCCGGCGCTGAATCCCTAGTGCTTTTTTCCGTTAATGGCGCTAAAGCCGGCAAATGGAAAATCAACGGCGGTGCCGCGGGCGGAAGCGCTATCTCCTATCAGATCAGCGGTAAACAGGATCAGCAGTCCTACGCCTTGAATGCCTACTCGGCCGCAGGTTCTTCTGTTCAGTTCCCCAACCCGATTCAGATTGGCGCCCAACTGCAGAAAGATCTTCCGATTAAACGCGCCCGCCTCAGCGCTGTGGTTACCTCTCCCGATGGTACTCAATGGCCGATTAAAAAAATGGAAAATAATGGGGCCGGCCTCTATACCGCATCCTTCATGCAGTTTACCGGTAATGGTTCCTATGCCGTTGAAGTCTATGCCGAAAGCCGGGGCGCACGCTTTACCTACGATGGTGCTTCACTTTCCATACCATTAGTTCCGGCGGACAAGCCCGAAAAACTGCTTAAAGACCAGAAAATCCGTGAAAAGTTTACCCGGATTGCCACATTTCAGGTTAATGTCGATAATGTCTCACTCTCTCCCAATGGCGTTGTCTCCGGCATTCCTGTCTTCATGTGGCCTTTGTCAGCTAATGCGCGCGGCTATAAACTTGAAGTCGAAACCATTAGCGCCGAACCATTCATGAAAAAATCCGTTTCCCGCCGCAAAGGCTTTTATGAACCAAATAAACCGCTCCCGCCCGGCACTTACCGCTGGCGCATCGGTACTAAATTCAAAATCCCCAAAGCGAAAGCGTTCAACGGCAGAAAAACGGATACTATCTGGAGTTCCTGGACCTATTTTACTCAGCAATAATCAGGTTACGGTTTGTATATCGCTGCTGATAATAAACACACTATTTAAACCGGATAGGTACACGTACCCGGGGAGGCGCTCCCCGGGTACGTATTTTCTCTTTTTGCCTGTATTCATTTAGCTTCATAATTAAAAATAGTGTATAATTATTACCGTTATCGATTTGTTTTGTTTCATACTTTAATAACCCGGAATCGCATATGACTCGCTTCTCCGTTCTCCTGCAATCCGCTTTTTTATGTGCTTTTGCGTTTCTCTGTTCCTGCTCACATCAGGACCCTTCTGAGTTTGATGGATATGTTGAAGGCGAGTTTGTCTATGTCGCGTCACCATTCTCTGGCCAACTCATTGAGCTCCACGTTCAGCGCGGTGATTCTGTCACTAACGGCTGCCTTCTGTTCCGGCTCGACCCAAAACCTCAGTCTTCTGATCTCGACCAGGCCCAGGCCCAGCTTCAGCAAAGCAAGTACAATCTCGATAATGCCCGCAAAGGCCTGCGTCCAAGCGAAATTCTGGAAATTCAACAACGCATTTCCCAGGCCAAAGCCAGACGTGACCTTGCTAAACTCGAATTCGATCGTAATACAAAATTAGTCGGTGTAGAGGCTGTCTCTAAAGATGACCTAGATAAAGCCCGCACGGAATATAATACTGCCGAAGCTCTCGTTGAACAAATTACTGCCGAACTCACTACCGGCCAACTAGGTGAACGTATCGACCTTATCCACGCTTTGGAAAATAATCTCAGCGCCGCGACTGCCGCGGTCACCGTGGCACAATGGAACCTTTCTCAAAAATCTCAGTCCGCCCCCTGCTCCAGTGTGGTCTATGACACGATGTTCTATGCCGGCGCCTGGGTGCCTGCCGGTCAACCGGTTGTTTCTCTCCTGCCGCCCGGGAATATTAAAATCCGTTTTTTTATTCCCGAACCTTTTCTTTCTACGGTATCTCTTAATGACGCCGTAGCCATATCAACGGACGGCTCGACCAAAACATGTGCTGCCCGGATATCCTTCATCTCGCCTGAAGCTGAATATACCCTGCCTGTCATTTTTTCCGAAAAACGCCGTTCAAAACTCGTGTTTATGGTCGAAGCTACTCCTGATTCCGATTCCATTCATGACCTCCATCCCGGTCTGCCCGTCTCCGTTCATCTGCTGCTCCCGAAACAACCGTGAATGTTACCGATATCATCATAGACGCCCGCGGCATCTCTAAATCGTTCGACAGCAAAGAAGTCGTTCACGCTATCGATATGCAGGTCGCACGGGGTGAAATTTACGGCTTCCTCGGTCCTAACGGCTCGGGTAAAACTACCTTCATCCGTATGCTCTGCGGTCTGATGGTACCCGACAGCGGTCAGGGTACCTGTCTCGGTTTTGATATCCGTACCCAGTATTACCGCATCAAACCGTTAGTTGGATATATGCCTCAGCATTTCAGCCTGTATGAAGACCTTACCGTCCGGGAAAATCTTGACTTTATGGCACGGATGTACTCTATTCCCAACCGCGGCAGGATTGTTCGCGATGCCATCGACCGCATGGAACTCGGTCCCTTCAGCTCTCAACGTTCAGGCACGCTTTCCGGCGGCTGGAAACAACGCCTTTCACTCGCAGCCTGCACTATGCATAATCCGAAATTACTCCTGCTTGACGAACCTACCGCAGGCGTCGACCCCAGCGCCCGCAGAGAATTCTGGGACCATATCCATGCCCTGGCTGCAGAAGGCATTACCGCCTTAATTACTACGCACTACATGGATGAAGCCGAACGCTGCCACCGCTTAACCTATATCGCCTATGGCACTATTCTGGCCAGCGGCTCAGTCGAGGATATTGTCGCTCATGCCAACCTTACTACATGGCAGGTTAAAGGGCCGGATATGTATGCCCTCCGTAATGATTTATCTAAAATACCTGCCATCTCTCAGATTGTTTCTTTCGGCTCTACTCTTCATGTCAGCGGCCGTAACCCGGAACTCCTGAAAAAGACAATCGAACCGTTTATGACTGATGCCTATCAGTGGTCACTTATTCCTGTAACACTTGAAGAAGTTTTCATTAATCTTATCCAGCAGGCAGGCGCTCCCTGATATGAACTGGTTCTCTTTCAAACGTTTCTGGGCCGTCGTCGTCAAGGAGTTTATTCAGCTCCGCCGCGATAGAATCACGTTCGCTATGATGATTGGCATCCCTCTAATCCAACTCACTATTTTCGGCTTCGCTATTAATGCCGATCCTAAGCACCTTCCCACCGCAATTCTCTGCCAGGACAAATCAGCAATGGCCCGCTCCGTTATGGCCGGCATTCAGAACAGTTCCTATTTCGATATTACTCATACCATCTCTTCCGATGCCGAAGGCAAAAAACTGCTCGATGAAAGTGTCGTTCAGTTCGTTATATCTATCCCCGTCAATTTCTCCCGCGACCTTATTGCCGGCTCTAAACCCGTTGTTCTTCTGGAAGCTGATGCAACTGACCCGATCGCCGTCGGTCATGTTGTCGGCGCCTTCGAATCTATTGTTCTGCATTCCTTGCATGAAGACCTTAAGGGCCCGTTGCTCTTCCTGAAACAGAATCCTCCCCCTGTTGATGTCCGTGTCCATGCAAAGTATAATCCCGAAGGTATTACCCAGTATAATATCATCCCCGGCCTTATGGGAGTTATTCTGACCTTGACCTTAACGATTATGACCGGTTTGTCCATTACCCGTGAACGAGAACGTTCCACTATGGAAAATCTCCTCTCCACTCCCGCCCGCCCTCTTGAAGTAATGACCGGTAAAATTGTTCCCTATATCCTCGTCGGGTATATTCAATTGATTTTGATTGTCGCGGCAGCCAGAATATTATTTTCTGTTCCAGAAGAGGGCAGCCTTGCCCTGGTTTTTATGCTCTCACTCGTTTTTATCGCCGCTAATCTCGCCGTCGGTATTACCTTCTCTACCATCGCCCGCAACCAGCTCCAGGCTATGCAGCTTACCTTTTTCTTCTTTCTTCCTTCTATTCTGCTCTCAGGCTTCATGTTCCCGTTTTACGGTATGCCCCGCTGGGCTCAAACTATCGGCTCGATCCTCCCGCTGACCCACTTTCTCCGCCTTGTCCGCGGTGTTATGCTTAAAGGTAATACCTTTGCCGATTCCTGGCCCCATACCTGGCCTATGCTGCTCTTCCTCCTCGCGGTTATCCTCATCGGCCTGTCACGCTACAAACGTACCCTGGATTAATAATCTGTCCTTATCCATCAAAACCCGGCCTCAACGAGACCGGCCACCGTTGAGTTGTCAGGGTTCAGGGTTCGGGGTTCAGCAAAACCATCATCCATCATCCATCTTCCATCGTCCATCGTTCATCTTACGTGATAGACCCCGGTGGGTTCATCCCGCCGGTGAATCAGTTTGTCTTCCACAAGAACGCATTCCACCACATTCGCCCGGGCAGTCAGTCCATAGCATGCATCAGGGGGATTCACCAGGGGTGTCAGCTTGTAGCACGTTCGCGTTCCAGCCGGTTCCCCGTCAAGCATGCCAATCATTGACTACCCCATGTTAGAAAT